>JAPSIP010000245.1 GCA_031178645.1 Paracoccus sp. (in: a-proteobacteria)
ACCGCGCGGCCCATCCTCGCGGCCGAACCGCAGCACGCGACCGTCGGCGTCGAATTCGGCGCGCATATCCTCGCCATTGGCGTCTTCGCCCTTGACCATTACGCGGCCGCTTCGGTTGCCGATCTCGTCGATGCGGTCGAACTGCGCGATCACCTCATTGTTGCGCACGGCCTGGGGCAGCAGCGCGTTGACCAGTTCTGAGGGGATCGCGGCATCATCCACCCGGCCCCGATCAGCGTGTTCTGGCGGTCGAATTTCGCCTGGATCTCGGATCCGCTGGGCTGGCCGCCCTTGATCTCGACATGATCGGGACGTTGCTTCACTTCGGTGATGGATCCGAACAGACCCATGACCTGCTGGCCGCGCAGTTCCGCAGGCACAAGGGCGTCGATCAGCGGTTGCGGCAAGGCGCCGTTGTCGGCCTCGACCTCGACGAGGTTGCCGGCCATATCGACCTTGGCCTCGATGTCGATGCCATCGGCGGTGCGACCCTCGATCCCGCGCATCCCGTCGCGCTTGGTGTCGATTTCCAGGTTGCCAAGGTTCAGTCCCGCCAGGGGGACGGGCAGGTCGGCCGGAGCAGGCGCTGCGGTTTGAGCCATCGCGGCCGTGCCGATCCCGGCGATCAGCGCCAGCATTGCGGCCGAAGTGGTGAATATGCGAATGGCCATTTCGGTATCTTTTCCATTTCTGCGGGCGGCAAGCCCTGACGCATCCTGTCCTATCAATTCGTCGCCGAACGAATCGCCAATGGCCCGTTTGGTTTCCATTCGGATTCCGGCCGCTATGCTGGCCCCATGAACCCGATCCGCACGCTTGCCCTGATCCTTGTGACCTGCGCGCCCGCGACCGCCCAGGACGTCGTACCGCAGATGATCGAACAGTTTCAGCCTCTGCCCTTCCACGACATCGCCGCCTCTGTATCCGATCGGTACAAGGGCAGGCTGCTGGCTGCCGATACCCGCGCGCCGATGCCGCATGAACGCCACCTGGGCGCGGAACTGGTCTATCAGTTCCGGCTTCTGACCCCGCAAGGCAACCTCCTGGACATCCGCATCGACCCCCCGCAGCGGTCGCTTCCTGTCGGTGGCGAGGCGCGGCCAGTTGGAAGCCCGCAAGCCGGTGAAATGAAGGTACCTTCATACGCGCCTTGATCGTCGAGGATGATCCCCTGTTGTCGGGGCAACTGGCCGCGGCCCTGCGCGATGCGGGCTTTGTCACCGACTGCGCGGCGGATGGCCCCCGGGGCGAATATCTGGGGGCCACGGAATCCTATGACGTCGCCGTCCTTGATCTCGGCCTGCCCGGTATGCCGGGGATCGAGGATCTGACCCGCTGGCGCGACGCGGGGCTGGCGATGCCGGTCCTGATCCTGACCGCACGGGGCGACTGGACCGACAAGGTGGCCGGCTTCCGCGCCGGGGCCGACAATTACGCGGTCAAGTCTTTCCGCCTCGACGAGGTCGTCCTGCGCTGCCAGACCCTAATCCGCCGCGCGGCAGGCCATGCCCGCCCGGTGATCCGCGCCGGTGCCCTGATGCTGGACAGCCAATTGGGCGTCATCACCCGCGACGGGGTGGCGCTGAAGCTGACGGCGTTCGAACAGCGCATCCTGTCCTATCTGCTGCTGCACCAGAACCGGGTCGTCAGCCGCACCGAACTGTCCGACCACCTCTACGAGGCCGAATCCGACCGAGACTTCAAATCCATCGAGGTCGTGATCGGCAGGTTGCGCCGCAAGGTCGGCCACGGCGTGATCGAAACCCGCCGCGGCGAAGGCTATCTGCTGCGGGCGCCTGCATGACGCGGTCGATCCGGGGGCGGCTGCTGGTTTTTGCGGCTGTCTGACTGGCAGCCGCCCTGCTGGCAGCATTCCTGTTCATCTCCTCGCGCTAAAGGACTTCATCACCGACCGCTTCGATGCCGAAATGGCGGCTGTCGCGGACGGATTGATCGCTGCGCTGGACACGGACGACGAAGGCCGGATCGAACTGGACGACCGGCCGGCGGATCCCCGCTTCGGTCTGCCGTTCAGCGGTTGGTACTGGCAGGTCGCATCGGAAGCGGGGGTGATCGCCCGGTCGGATTCGCTGCTGGATGGACTGCTGCGGGGACCAGAGGGTGACTTCTCGGGCGGCCTGGGGATTGGCACGGATGGCGCGGCCCTGCGCGTGCTGCGCCGCCAGGTGACGTTACCCGACGAGACCGTGCGGATTGCCGTGACCGTCACCGCGCCGCGTGCCCAGATCGACGACAGCCTGCGCCAGATCAGCCGTCCGCTTGGGATCGCGCTTGCCGTCTTGGGGGTCGTGCTGGCCTTGGCCAGCGTGGTGCAGGTGACAGCGGGATTGACCAGTCTGAACAGCCTGCGCCGCGACCTGGCCCGGATCCGCGCGGGAACCAGCGACCGCCTAGCCCTGCCCGATGTCAGCGAACTGCGCCCCCTGGCGGCTGAGATCAACGCAGCCCTCGATCAGAACGCCGACCTTCTGGCCCGGGCGCGGCAGCATCTGGGGAACCTGGCCCACTCGCTGAAGACGCCCTTGGCGGCGCTGGCAAACGAACTGCCCCTGGATCATCGCGGACAGGCGCTGATCACCCGCATGGACCGGCTGGTCGGCTGGCATCTGCGCCGCGCCCGATATGCCGGACCCCGCGTTCTGGGACAGCGCACTCCCGTGCGGCCCGTCATCGACGACATTCTGATGGTCCTGCGCTGGCCCATGCAGGACAAGGGCATGACCGCCCGCATCGACTGTCCAGCCAATGCCGCCTTTGCGGGCGAGCGGCAGGATCTTGAGGAGATGATCGGCAACCTGTCCGACAATGCCGTGAAATGGGGGCGCTCTCATCTTGCGATCACCGTTTCCCAATCCACCGGCCTGATCATACGCATCGAGGATGACGGTCCGGGGATGGCGGAAACCGACGCCCCCCGCGCGCTTATCCGTGGGGAACGGCTGGATGAACATGGCGCCTCGGGGTCGGGGCTGGGGCTGGCGATCGTGGCGGATCTGGCGGCGCTGCACGGCGGCAGCCTGCGGCTGGAACGATCCCCGCTGGGCGGGCCGGCGGCCATTCTGGACCTGCCTGCCTGAAATTTTCGCAAATCGGTTTTAGCGAAGTTTTACCATTTGATAAAAAATCCGGCCTGTGCCAGCCTGATTCTTGCCAACAGGTGAGCCAGGAG
>JAPSIP010000246.1 GCA_031178645.1 Paracoccus sp. (in: a-proteobacteria)
CTTCCTTTACCGCCACATCCGCGAAGCCGGACACATCAAGACAAGCCTGCTGGGCTGAGCGATTGCATTTCATATTCACTTAATGCTATCCTGCCGCGACAGCGGGGGATGGACGATGCAGCATGTGACGACATACGGCGGATGCCGGATCATCGACCTGCCCGCCGCCGCCGGTCCCGACCTTCGGCGCCTGCCGCATATCCACCGCCTGCTGCTGGAAAACCTGCTGCGCGGCCCGTCCGACCCCGAACAAGGGCGGCAGGCGATCCTGGACTGGCTGCCGACCGGCCGCAGCACGGCCGAAATCCCGTTCCAGCCGGGCCGCGTGCTGATGCACGACACGACCTGCGGTCCCGCGCTTGTGGACATCGCCGCCATGCGGTCGGCCCTGGCCGAGGCGGGGCACGACCCCGCGCTTCTGAACCCGGTGCTGCCCGTCGATGTGTCCACCGATCATTCGCTGGCCGTCGATGCCTATGCCAGCCGCGGCGCGATGGAACGAAACATCGCCAACGAATACCGCCGCAACGGCGAACGCTATCGCTTCATGAAATGGGCGACGAATGCGCTGTCGAACTTTCGCGTCCATCCGCCGGGCACAGGCATCATGCATACGCTGAACCTGGAACGGCTGGCGAGCGTCGTGACCACGCGGGACGGCTGGATGATGCCAGACACGCTGATCGGCACCGACAGCCACACGCCCATGATCAACGGCATCGGCGTCCTGGCCTGGGGCGTCGGCGGGATCGAGGCCGAGAGCGTGTTCTTCGGGATGCCCGTCATGCTGCGCGTCCCGGACGTGATCGGCGTCAGGCTGACGGGGCGGCTGCCCGAGGGCGTGACGGCGACTGACCTTGCGCTGACGGTGACGGAACGGCTGCGCGGGATCGACCTTTCCGACCGCTTCGTCGAGTTTTTCGGGCCGGGCGTTTCCACCCTGTCGGCGGGCGACCGGGCGGTCGTTGCCAACATGACGCCCGAGTTCGGGGCGAATACGGGATTCTTCCCCGTCGATGCCGCCACCATCGCCTATCTGCGCCAGACCGGGCGCCCTGCGGATCATTGCGCCACTGTCGAGGGGTATTGCCGCCGCCAGGGCCTCTGGTTCGATCCGGCGGAAACGCCTGTCTTCACCGACAGCCTGACGCTGGATCTCTCGACGGTCGAGGTCAGCCTGGCCGGTCCCCGCCGCCCGCAGGACCGCATTCCGGCATCCGCCACGGCAGGGGCAACCGCCGCCCTGCGCGGCGCGGCGCGGCCCGCGCCCAAAGGCCAGTCCCCCGATGGGGCCGTCGCCATCGCGGCCATCACCAGTTGCACCAACACAAGCGATCCGCGCCTGCTGGTCGCCGCCGGTCTGGTCGCGCGCAAGGCCCGCGCGCTTGGCTTGTGCCCGCCTGCGCATGTGAAGACCTCGCTGGCCCCCGGTTCGCCCACCGCAGAACGCTATCTGCGCCGGGCGGGCCTGCTGGAGGATCTCGAGGCCATGGGCTTTGGCATCGTCGGCTATGGTTGCACCACCTGCATCGGCAACTCCGGCCCGCTGCCGGACATGGCGATCCAGGCCCAGGCCGAGGGGCGGCTGCAAGTGGCCGTCCTGTCCGGCAACCGCAACTTTCCCGGCCGCGTGCATCCTCAACTAGAGGCAGGATTCCTGGCCTCGCCGCCGCTGGTCGTGGCCTTTGCGCTTGCGGGCGACGTGGAACGCGACATCCTGCACGATCCCATCGCGCCGGGCGTCCACCTGTCGGACCTCTGGCCCACGGGGGCCGAGATCGACGCGGCCTTGGCCCAGGCCATGGACAGCGCAGATTATCAGGCCGCCTATGACGGGGCCGAGGCCAGTACCTTGTGGCACGACCTGGATGCCCCCGCGACACCGCTGTTTCCGTGGGATCCTGCCTCGACCTATATCCGCCGCCCGCCTTTCGCGGGCTTCGCGGGGTCACGCGACCCCCGGATCAGGGCCGCGCCGATCCTTGTGCTGGGGGATGACATCACGACCGACCACATCTCGCCCGCAGGCGCGATCCCGCGCGACAGCGACGCGGGCCGTCACCTGATCGAACAGGGCGATCCGCCGCATGACCTGAACGTCTATTCCTCGCGCCGGGGCAACTGGCAGGCCATGCTGCGGGGGCTGTTCACCAACCGCGCGGTGCAGAACCTGCTGGCCCCCGGCATCCCGCCCGGCAGCACGATCCTGCCTGACGGGCAGATCATGCCGCTGTGGCAGGCCGCCGACCTCTATCGCGCTGAAGGGGTGCCGGTGGTGATCGTCGCGGGCGAACGCTATGGCATGGGATCGTCGCGCGATTGGGCCGCCAAGGGGGCGGCGCTGCTGGGCACGCGGGCGGTGCTGGCCGTGGGTTTCGAGCGCATCCACCGCTCCAACCTGATCGGCATGGGCATCGTTCCGCTGCGCCTGCCTGCAGGTGTCACCCCGCAGTCGCTGGCCCTGACCGCAAAGGACAGGATCGACCTCGATCTCGATCCCGCTTTGCTGGCACCCCGAACGCAGGTCCGGGTGACGCTGCGCCGGGCATCGGGCGCGGTGGAGGTTTTCGAGGCCCAAGCCGCCATCGAAACCCGTCTGGAGGTCGAGACGCTGGCGATGGGCGGGCTGATGCCGCTGATCCTGGATCGGGTGACGCAAGGCCCATTTCACGCTGGCAAGCCGCAGGCCGCAATCTTGCGCACCGACCCATCATGACCTACATTATGGTCAGAAAAAGGGGAATACCATGCGGATTGCCATTGCCGAAGCCAAGGCCCAGTTCGCCGACCTGATCCGCCGCGCCGAGGCAGGTGAGGAGATCGAGCTGACCCGCTATGGCCGTCCCGTGGCGCGTCTGACCGCCTCGCCCGCCCGTGCCAACAGCCTGATCGGCTGCGCGAAGGGACAGTTCCGGCTTCCCGACGACATGAACGAAGGCGACGACCAGGTTGCCGACCTGTTCCGGGCCAGCCGCATCCTGATCCTCACCACGTACGAGACCGACGAGTACGTCGCCCAGGCGCTGCGCGCGGGGGCCACCGGCTTCATCGGCAAAGGCATCGGGGCCGCGGACCTGGCGGACGCCGTGCGTACGGTCGCCGACGGCGACACCCTTCTGTCCCCCGCCGCGACCCGTTCCCTGGTCGCCCGCTTCCTGGCCACACCGGAGGCAGTCCCGCCGCACG
>JAPSIP010000247.1 GCA_031178645.1 Paracoccus sp. (in: a-proteobacteria)
GAGGGTCGTGGGTTCGAGTCCCCCAACCCCTGCCAGGTTCTTCCAGACAATCAGTCGTCACGACGCAGGCTTTCGCGCGCCAGGGCCGCGACCAGATCCGTCCGCGTGACGATGCCGACGATCCGCTCGCCCTCCAGCACGGGCACGGCATCTGTGCTGTTCGAGGCAAGCGAGGGCAGCAGCGCGGCAATGGGCGTGCCGGGCCGGGCCGTGGGCAGGCAGTTGCCCATGACATCGGCGGCGCGGAGGTCGTGGTCCAGCCGCGACAGCCGACCGTCGGGGCGAAAGCGGGCATGGACCCGCGCGATCAGGTGCAACTGGAAGATCACCCCCAGATAGCGCCCGTCCGTTCCCACCACCGGCAGCGATGTGAAGCCGTGGCGCGAAAACAGCGCCGCGATCTCCAGCAGCGGCGTGTCGGGGGCGACGGTCACCAAGTCGCGCGACATGATGTCGCCCGCCACCTGCGCGCGCGTTCGGTGCGAGGCTGCCTGCATCTCGGCCGCGGCGATCAGGCGGGCCAGATCCTCGACCCCCAGGTTCAGCGACTGGTTATAGCGGACCAGGATCCCGGCCAGTTCATCCTCGGTCAGGCCCAGGCGTTCGGGTGGGGCAGGGTCGGTGGTGCCGCTGGCATTCACCTCTCCGAACTGGCGGAAGGGATAGCGCCGGCCGGTGCCAAGCGCGTAAAGCGCCCCGACCGCGACCAGCAGCGCGGTGCCAACGGCCACCGGCATCAGCGCAAAGCCCAGGCCCAGCGGCGCGATCCTGTCCGCGCCGATCGCCACCGTCATCGCCACCGCGCCCCCCGGCGGATGCGTGGCCCGGCACAGCGCCATCACCATGATCGCCGCCCCGACCGAGGCTGGCACCGCGATCATCGGATTGGCGACCACCCGGCAGACCAGCAGCGCCACAAGCGCCGACAGGGTATTGCCGACAATGGCAGGCCAGGGCTGCGCCAGCGGACTGTTCGGCGCGGCGAAGATCAGGACGGAACTCGCCCCGAAGGGCGCGATCAGATAGATGCCCAGCCACAGGTCGGGCGAGGCCAGGACCGCCAGCCCCGTCGCCACCGCCAGCCCCAGGATCGCGCCGATGCCCGCACGCAGCGCCTCGGCCGGGGGGACGGCGGCGACCGAGGGACCAAGCGCGCGGAACCGGGAATGGCCCGATGAATCGACAAGGATCGGCACGGTTGTCCCCCTTATTCTGGCAGGCCGATCCCTAGGAAGAACCAGCCCCCGCCGCAAGATGCCCCCTGGCCCCGGTGCGACTTTCGGGTTGGGTCCGGATCCCGCTGGCCCGCGCCGACACCTTCCGCAAGCCCGCGCGGGAAGAGGACAAGACCAGGCAGTTCGGGCTGGACCTGTAACGGCGGGCTTGAAACGCGGGGGCCGGGCGGATAGATGAACGCTCGACTTGTCCAAGGAGCCTGCCCGTGGCCACCAATCCCGTCCAGTTCATCAACCAGGTCCGCGCCGAGGCCGCCAAGATCAGCTGGCCCACGCGGCGCGAGGTGATCACGACGACCATCATGGTGCTGATCCTGGCCGCGCTGTTCAGCGTGTTCTTTTCGCTGGTGGACCTGGCCATCCGCTTTGGCATCACCGAAGGGCTGCGGCTGATCAGCAACTGATCGGGCTTGCAATTGCGGGCGCATGGGGGTATCTGCCCCCGACTGTCCGGCAAGCGGCGTGCATCGAAATCCGGTTGCGCGCCCCTTTCGATTTTGACGGACGTACATGAATTCAAGGGTTTGCCCGGCGCTTCGGGTGATTCCCTTCCGACGAACAGGGGTTGATCGAAACATGGCAAAGCGTTGGTATTCGGTCAGCGTCCTGTCGAACTTCGAAAAGAAGGTCGCCGAGGCGATTCGTCAGGCCGTCGCCGAGAAGGGCCTGGAAGAGCAGATCGACGAGGTGCTGGTCCCGACCGAGGAAGTCATCGAGATCCGCCGCGGCAAGAAGGTCACCTCGGAACGCCGCTTCATGCCGGGCTATGTGCTGGTCCACATGGACATGTCGGACCGCACCTATCACCTGGTGAACTCGATCAACCGCGTCACCGGCTTTTTGGGCGCGCAGGGCAAGCCGATGCCGATGCGCGACGACGAGGTGAACGCGATGCTGAACCGCCGCGAGGATGGCGAAAAGGCCGCCCCGCGCAACCTGATCCGCTTCGACGTGGGCGAAAAGGTCAACGTCACCGACGGACCCTTCGAAGGCTTCTCGGGCATGGTCGAGGAAGTGGACGAGGTGTCGAGCCGCATCAAGGTGACGGTGTCGATCTTTGGCCGGCCGACGCCGGTCGAACTGGAATTCACGCAGGTCGCCAAGACCGCGTGATCGTGCGCGGGAGGCGAAAGCCGCACCGCTAGGTCGGCCCCGATCCGGGGCGTGATGACAAGGAGAAGGCCCTATGGCCAAGAAAGTTGTCGGCAGCCTCAAGCTGCAAATCAAGGCGGGTCAGGCGAACCCGTCGCCCCCCGTTGGCCCGGCTCTGGGTCAGCGCGGCATCAACATCATGGCCTTCTGCAAGGAATTCAACGCCAAGACGCAGGAGATGGAGCAGGGTTCCCCCGTTCCGGTCGTGATCACCTATTACGCCGACAAGTCGTTCAGCTTCGAGACGAAGACCTCGCCTGCGTCCTTCCTGCTGAAAAAGGCTGCTGGCCTGAAGCCGGTCGGCAAGCGCAACCGCGCCAAGGGCTCGGACAAGCCGGGCCGTACGGTCGCGGGTTCGGTGACCGTCAAGCAGGTGCGCGAGATCGCCGAAGCCAAGATGAAGGACCTGTCGGCCACTGACGTCGAACAGGCGATGAAGATCATCGTCGGCTCGGCCCGGTCGATCGGTATCGAGGTGAGGGGCTAAGCCATGGCGAAGATTTCCAAGAAAAAAGCCGCCGCCCGCGCTGCCTTTGACGGCAAGGCGAACCTGACTGTCGAGGACGCGATCACCCTGGTGAAGGGCGCGGCTTCGGCCAAGTTCGACGAAACCGTCGAGATCGCGCTGAACCTGGGCGTCGATCCGCGCCACGCCGACCAGATGGTCCGCGGCGTCGTGACGCTGCCCGCCGGCACCGGCAAGGACGTCCGCGTCGCCGTCTTCGCCCGCGGGCCCAAGGCTGACGAAGCCAAGGCCGCCGGTGCGGATATCGTCGGCGCCGAAGACCTGATGG
>JAPSIP010000248.1 GCA_031178645.1 Paracoccus sp. (in: a-proteobacteria)
TGTTCATTTCCACCTGCACCTTGTCGCCGGCAAGAACGCGGATGCGGTTCTTCCGCATCTTCCCTGCCATATGCGCAATGATCTCATGGCCGTTTTCCAGCTCGACCCTGAACGTCGCATTCGGCAGGAGTTCCTTCACGACGCCGGGGAATTCGAGCATTTCTTCCTTGGCCATGACCACTCCATCCTGATCGCCCCGCCTGATTCGGGACCGGGGTTAAATGGAACCGCCCCGCCGGGATTTCAAGTGTAATCAGCATTTCACGCCCCCGCCGCCTGCCGCGCCAGGGCGTCGTGACCGGCGGGCTGGACCAGATCAGCGCTGCGGAAGGGGTCGGCATGGGCCAGGTCGGGCGGCGCGGTGGTGACCGGCGGCATGATCGGGTCAAGCCGCCCCTCGGGGGTCGTGCGGGCCGGGTCGTGCAGCCGCAGGGCGTGACAGCCTTCGGACTCGCCCAGCTTGCCCGTCGCCAGAAGCTGGCCGTCGCGGGTTTCCAGCCGCGCCTCGGCCAAGGTGACGCGCGGCAGCGGCAACAGCTTGCCCGGCACCAGCCCGCGCAATTCGCCCAGCGTCATGGTGCGGCGGCAGAGGATGCCAACGACCTCGACCGGCGCGGAAGCCATGGCTGCGGCCAGGGTCGCGTCGGCGGCGGAGGCGGGGGACGCTAGCTGGGCGGCATCCTGGGGCGTGGCCGTCTGCGGCAGCGGCAAGGGCAGCGGCGCCCGAGCCTCGGCCTTGTGGGGCAGGGCGATCAGGATGGACCCATTACGGGTTTCCGTGCCCCCCAGGCGCAGGTCGAAGGACAGGCTGCGATAGGGCCGATCCTCCAGCATCAGAATCAGCGGGCGCGGATCGTCCAGATAGGTGGCATAGCGATAACCCTGCACGCCACCGAAGCCTTCAAGCCCGGCCATTTCGGATCCCAGCTCCGCCATCAGGGCGTTGACGAAATCGACACAGATCGCCGCGTCGCTGCGGGTCAGCCTGCGCCTTTCGCTGGGGCGGGCCGTGACGCGGCCCAGGGCCTGCACCTCGATCAAGGCGGTCACGGTCTCGAACCCCAGGGCCATCATGCCGACCTGGTCGCCCGGTCCCTGAAGGATCACCAGCAGCGCCTGTTCGGGAAGCAGTTCGGGCAGTTCGGCAAGCGTCGCGGTGCCCGGCTTGATCTCGACCGGCAGGACGGGAAGGCAATACAGGCGCTCTGCGGCGCGGCCCACCGCATTGGCCGCCGCGCGCGCGGGCGACAGGGGCTGGGGCTGGGGCAGGCGGGCGGGTTTGTCCGCGTCACGGTCGCGCGCCCGAAGCAGCGTTCTTAACAGTCCTGCCTGACCAGTTTGCGCCATGTTCGCCCCGAATCGTCCTTGCCTGATCCGCAATCTGGCAAAAAGCGGTTGAGAAAGGGTTTATGCCCGCCTCAGCCCCGCATCCGCCGGAACCGGCGGCCGCCGGGGCAGGAGAATGCGGAAGGCCGCGCCGCCCTGGCCGGGCAGATAGGTGATCTCTCCGCCCAGGTTGGCCATGATCTCCTTGCAGATGGCCAGGCCAAGGCCCGCGCCCCCTGCCCGCGCCGGGTCGTTCAGGCGCGAGAACTTTTCGAAGATCAGCGACTGGCGCGCGGTGTCGATCCCGGAACCGTTGTCGGCGATGTCGATCTGCGCCCCGCCACGCAGGGTGCGGCGGACGCGGATCGACAGGACCGGAGGCTCGGCGTCGCAATACTTGCGGGCGTTGCTGATGACGTTGATCAGCACCTGCAGCAGCCGGTCGGCATCGGTGATGACTCCCACATATTCGGCCAGTGGTTCCCGATCCAGGCGGAACACCCGCTGGGGCTGGGTTGCCGAGGCTGCCGACAAGGCCCTTTCGATCAGGTCGTGCAGATTGGCCGGCGTGACTGACAACTGCGCCTGCCCGCTTTCCAGGACCGAAAGATCCAGCAGGTCGTCCAGCAGGCGCGTCAGGCGGCCGGATTCGTCATAGATGATCTTCGCGAAACGGTCGCGATCCGCATCCGACAGATCGGGCGAGCGCAGGATTTCGGAAAAGGCCCGGACCGAGGTCATGGGCGTGCGCAATTCATGGCTGATCTGGCCCAGGAAGGCGTCCTTCTGGATGGAAAGCGCCGTCAGCTTGTCATTCGCCTCGCGCAGCTGGGTCGCGGTCCGGGCCAGTTCGGCGCGGGCGTTTTCAAGGCGCTGCGTTTCCTCCTTGGCGCGCTGCGCCTCGGTGGCGACCTGCATCAGGTCGGACACGGTCAACTCGGACCCGCCCGCCACGCTGTCGATCATGGCATGGGCAGTGGCAGCCCCGATGGACCCCGCCAGGCGACGTTCCAGCCGCGTCAGGAAACGCGGCGTCATGTCGGGCAGATAGCCGGACTTGCCCTGCGCCGCGGCCTCGGACTGGAAAAAGCGCAGCGCGTCCTCGGCCCCCCAGACGCGGCGGGCCATCACCAGCAGCGGCTCGACCTGGTCGGCGCCGCGCGCCATGCGCCCGTGACGGACCGGATCCACGGCGCTGACAAAGGACAGGCCCTGCAGGCGTTCGACCGGGTCCGGCATCCCGAAGATCGAGAAGACGATAAAGGCCAGCGTGTTCAGCGCCAGCGACAGGCAGATCGCAAAGGCCAGGGGATCCACGCTTGGCGGCAGCGCAGGATCTTGGCCGATGCCGACCGAGGGCAGAAAGATCAGCGCCAGCCACAAGGCAAAGCCCGTCCCCACGCCCGCATAGGCCCCCTGCCGGTTCGCGCCGCGCCACAACAGCCCGCCGATCATCGCGGGCAGCACCTGCGCCATGCCGGTAAAGGCCACCAGCCCCATCGAGGCAAGCGCCGCCGTTCCACCCGTGGCGCGGTAGTAGACCCAGCCGACTGCCATGACCGCCAGGATCGCCAGCCGCCGGGCATTCAGCACGAAGCCGCGCAGATCCTCGGGGTCATCGGACTGAGGCTTGCGACGCAGGATCAGCCACAGCGGCACCAGCCAGTGGTTCGAGATCATGGTCGCAAGCGCGATGGTGCAGACCACCACCATCGAGGTCGCGGCCGAAAAACCGCCCAGGAAAACCAGAAAGGCCAGCCAGTTCTGCCCCGACTGCGCGGGCAGCGTCAGGACATACAGGTCGGGGTTGGCATCGGCGGGCAGAAGCTGCTGGCCCATCACCGCGATG
>JAPSIP010000017.1 GCA_031178645.1 Paracoccus sp. (in: a-proteobacteria)
TCGAGGTCCGGGGACAATGCGACCCGACTTTCGCGCATCCCCTCGACCACCAGATCCCGCGCTGCGGAAAGATAGGTATCCATCACGACATCCCCTGGTATCCAGACCACCCAACGTCCATCGCACGGAAGAATCTTGCCTCAGTCCTGCTATAGGTCAAGCCCCCTGATGGCGGACAGAATTGAAATCACGGGGTTTTGGCATGGCTTTTGGTAATCGTCCTTTTACGGGCAGTCCTGCCGGATCCTTGCGGTTACCGCCTTGTCTCCCAGCACTCCCACAAGCCTGCTGGCGGCGCGAACCTCATCGGAACCATCCACCTCATGTCGGCCCCGTATGCAGTTCATGGCCGGAAGCGCCTTTGAAAGCGCACCCGGCTACGTCTGGGCAAGCAGGTATTGGGATGCAACTACCAGAAATCGACCCGCGTTTGCAAAAGCTGGGCCAGCGTGTCGGGATCCTGGTTCAGGAAGATCGCGCCATTCCCGTTCCCCAAGTCCAGCAGGGTCGCATCGCCAAGATCCTGCATCCGATCCGCAAGGGATGCCAAGTCGATTGTCTGGCCATTGATGCTGCTTGTAAGGACAAGGCGGTCTTCCGGGCCAAAATCGGCGATGATATCGGTTCCGTGGCTGCTGCGGAACTGGAACACGTCCGCCCCGCTGCCGCCTGTCAGGAAGTCGTCGCCCGCCCCGCCATTCAGCACGTCGTCCCCGTCGCCGCCGTCCAGCATGTCATTGCCGCGTCCGCCGTGCAGCGTGTCGTTCCCTGCGCGACCCAGCAACACATCGTCGCCGCGGCCGAAATCGTACACGGCGGCGACGAAGTCGTTCCCGTCGCCCAGATCGACGATGTCGTCGCCCCCGCCGGTGTCCACCCAGTCGTTTCCGGCTCCGCCCTGGATGCTGTCGTCGCCGAAGCCACCGTAAATGGTGTCGTTCCCCGTGTCCCCACCCATGGTGTCGTTGCCGTTGCCGCCGTTCAGGCGGTCGTTCCCGTCCCCGCCGGACATCAGGTCGTTGCCCAGCCCGCCGTCCAGCGTGTCGCGGCCGGCACCGCCTGACAGGATATCCCGCCCGGCATCGCCTTTCAGCAGGTCGTTGCCGGCGCCGCCGAACAGGATGTCGTCCCCGTCCTGACCGTCAAGGGTGTCGTTCCCGGCTCCGCCATGCAGCAAATCCGACGCGAATGATCCGAACAGCACGTCGTTCCCCGCCCCGCCGAACAGCCAGTCCGACGAGACGCGCTTGGCCGCGGACCAGTCGCCATAGGACAGTCCCCCGCGTTCCCGATTGCTGGCCCAGCGGACATCCAGCACATCGTCGCCCGTGCCGCCAATGAGCAGGTTCCATCCCGCGCCGCCATGCAGGGAATCATTGCCCGCGAAGCCCGCAAGGATGTGGTTGCCGATGCCGGCCCGCACGGTATCGTCGCCAGCCCCACCCAGCCAAAGACCCGATGCCAGGCTTTCCGCGAAGATGGCGATGGCGGCGTCCAGGAAATCCTGCCGCGCGGCCAGGGCCTCCGCCAGGTTCGCGGCGATCGGCGGCAATTGTGTCAGGCCGTCGGTCAGAGTGGGGGGATTGGGGTCTGAATAGGTCGTCATGGGTGCTTTTCCAATTTGAAATAACCCGATGCCTTCTGCCCGGAACCGGCCCATGCCCAGCCATCGGCCGCATGTTAGCCAGGGGCCGACTTCCTGCGACCACGGAATAGGCACAGTTTCAACTAATTAGTGGCCGGCCGTTATCGGGCTTTCGCATAGGTTGTGCGCCATAAGATCAACAGCAAGGAAGGGTTCATCATGGCCACGATACCAGGGGGCGCGTTCAGCGATTTCCTGTTCGGGACGTCGCTCTCGGACTTCATCACGGCGGGTGGCGGCAATGACACCGTCATGGCCAATTCAGGCGACGACATCGTCTATGGCGGGACGGGCAACGATCTTCTGAACGGCGGCTCGGGCGACGACCGGCTGCTGGGAGAGGCGGGGGCCGATCAGCTTCTGGGCGGATCGGGCGACGATACGCTCGACGGGGCGAGGGGAACGACACCTCGTCCGGCGGCACGGGCGACGATCTGCTGCTGGGCGGCACGGGCGACGACCTTCTGGCCGGGGGCGCGGGCGACGATACGCTGTCGGGTGGAGCAGGCGACGATGCCCTGACCGGAGATGCCGGGAACGACCTGCTGCTGGGCGGCGCCGGCGATGACATCCTGTCGGGCGGCGCCGGCCGCGACACGATGGAGGGCGGTGCCGGGGACGATCGTCTCTATGGTGGCGCAGGAGACGACCTTCTGCTGGGCGGCGCCGGCGACGATCTGCTGCAAGGCGACAGCGGGCAACGACACGCTGGACGGCGGCGGGCGACGACAATCTCTACGGCGGCGCCGGAGACGACCTGTTCATCTTCTCGGGGGGCGGGGATGTGGTCATGGACTTCACCGATGGCGACATCCTGCAGATTTCCTCGCGGCTGGACGGCGTCACCCTGGCTTCCGCCGAGGTAATAGCCGATTTCGCCATCAATCTTGGTGATGCCGGCACTCTGATCGACTTTGGCCAGGGCGACAGTGTCTTGCTGCACGGCGTGGCCTTTGACGGCGTGACGTCGGATCCGGGCCGGTTCTTCACCGTCGTCTGATCCTGATGGTCCGGGCGCCCCAACGCGCCCGGACCGCATCCAGACGTTTCCTGTCATCCCGCCTCAGGTTCCAAACGGCATGAACTTCTCCGTCGATCGAAAGCTTTGCCGCCCCGGCCCGCAGCCCCTTGCTGCACCGCCCGGCGAGGCGACGGTGATTGCCATGGGCACCATGCTCAGCGCCGTCTTCTTCGATCGCCCGGCAGGCCCTCGGTCCCGGATGCAGGCGGAACAGGACGGCCTGCCCATCCCGCGCCCCCTCATCGGGGCAGAACTTGCCCTTCGAACCGGCGGCACGCGGCATGTCCTGTTCGTCCCCCAGGGGATCGAGACCGTGCAGGCGCGCCATCTCGTGCTGCATCTGGACGGCATTCCCGTGGCCGAGATCGACCCCAACTGGCTGCAGCCACCCGAGGGTGAGCTGTCTACCCTGGTCGCGCAACTTTCCGGTCCAGGCCTGCGCAAGCTGCTGCGGGTCATGATGACCGGGGCGCCGCTGTTTGCCGGGCCGGCCCAGGCCGGTCTTGCCGACGCGATCACGCGCCTGATGGATATCTGCGCCATTCCGGCCTTTGCGCCGGTTGCGGAAACCCGGATCGCGGGGCGGCTGCTTGTCAGCTATGCCGTTTCCGGCCTTTCCGCCATGGGCCATCCTGCCGAGGCTGCCGCGTTCCTGAACGGGCGCCTGGTCCGCCTGAAGAATTTCGATTGCCTTTCCGAAGGGGAATTGCTGCATGTGCTGCTTCCCCCTGGACTTGGCCGGGCACAGATCCTGGCTTTCGCCGATGCGCCGATGCGCCGATGCGCCGATGCGCCGATGCGCCGGTGCGGTTAGCGGCGGGGGATGGCCTGCTCCGCCGCCTGCCGATCTCGACCTGGCTGCGCGCCCGCAGCCAAACGTGCAAGGACTGGTTGTCCAGCCTTGTCGGAACGATCGCCGAACCCAGGCCTGTGCCTTCCGGGGGATCTGATCGAACCGAAGATCGCAATTCAGCATCTTTCATCGGCCGCCGGGGGTATCCTCTATGCGCTGACGCTGACGGACCCTTCGCGCATGGCGAACAAGGTCATTCTGGAACGACAGGGGCAGAAGGCAGAACTGGGAATGATCTGGGGGGCGGACGGAACCGCGATTCTGACGGGACTGGCCGACCTGCCCCCGCAGCCGGGGGGCCACGACACCTGCCGGATCCGCATCGTCGATCATTCGGACCATTCGCGCCTTTTGGCCGAAACGGCAGTCCCGGACTATGACGGGGGGATTCCTGACGGCTTCCGGGATGCCTGGACGGCAGGAACCGACTGCTTGCGGTCCCTGGCACAGGCCCGAGGGGGGTTCCGCCGGATGCCGCCGCCCTGCACCACGCAGCATTTCGGACCGGTGCAGAAACCCAGGCTCAGGGTCGTCACCTCGGTGGGCGATTCGACCGACCTGATCCGGGCGCGTGCCGCCATGATCCTGGCCGAAGGCCAGGGTATCCCGGTCGAGGTGGTCTGCACCATGACAGCAGGGCCACTGGCCGCCAGCGCGCGTGAGGCCGTGGCGCAGACCGCCGCAATCTATGGCGTGCCGCACCGTTTGGTGCTGTTCCCCGATTTCGCCACATCCGCCGAACGGATGCACGCTGCCCTATCGGATGCGCGGGACGCCCCCGCCCTGGTGCTGGGTGGTGATGTCCTACCCGCCGCACCGGGCTGGCTGGGCTTCTGGATGCGGCGGCTGCGCAAGCGCGCGGCCCTGGCCCCGGCGCTGCTGGCGCGGGATGGACCTGTCGCCGCGACGCGCGAGGGCTTCGATCCCTGCCGGGGATTGCCCGCCGCGCATCTGCTGCAGACGGGGCAGGGGATCGACCGGCCGCTGCCGGCCTGCCTGGCGCTTGGCCCGGACGGGATCGCGCGGCTTCTGGACAGTGCGCCGCATCCCGATGCGGCAATCTGGATCGCCCAAGCCCTGCAAGGCTGCGCCCGGTCCGAAACGCGTCACCCGTTCCGCCGTTTCGGTCCCGCCCCGAAGTCGGACGGGTTCGCGGCCGCCCTTTCTAATACCGCATTTTCCCTGATCGAAAAGGTTCACGGATGACCCTTCAGGTCTTGCAGATCGCCCATGACCACCCCGCCCATACCAGCGGCGGGACCGAATTCCTGGCCCATGACCTGACGGCGGCGCTGAACGCGGCGGGCGGGGTCCGCGCCAGGTTCCTGGCCGCCACGACGTCGCTGCAGCGGCCCGACGACGCGCCCAGGATCGCTGGGCATTGAGGGTGGGGACCACCTGCTGCGCACCGGACGCTATGACCGCTTCTCGATGCTGCGGCAGGACGGCACCGACTGGGTCGCCTCGATGGGGCGGCTTCTGGACGGCTTCCGCCCCGATGTCGTGCATCTGCATGGTCTCGACCGCATCGGGGCCGAGGTTCTGGCGGTCATCCGCCGTCTGGCCCCAAGGGCGCGGATCGTGCTGACGCTGCATGATTACCAGACTCTTTGCCCCAATGACGGCTGATGTTGACCGTGCCGGACGGGGCGCGGTGCCAGAAGGCCGGGACTGACCGCTGCCGGGGTTGCCATCCGGCAATGCCGGCGGCGGCGCATCTGTTGCGCAAGGTGCATTTGACGGCGCTTCTGTCGCTGGTCGATGCCTTTACCGCGCCTTCGCGCTTCCTTGCCGAACGGTTTGTCGAATGGGGGATCGAGGCAGACCGGATCACGGTGCTGCCCAATCAGGTCCAAGCCGTCGCGCATCCGCCGCGCGGGGCGCGCGCCCGCCCGAACCGCCTTGCCTTCTTCGGCAACATCGCCCCGCACAAGGGCGTGCTGCCGCTGCTGGCGGCGGCGCGTTTGGCGGGGGACAGGGTGACGCTGGATCTGCATGGCGGGTTGGGCCATGCCGAAGACGGGTTCCGCTGCGCCTTTGCCGATGCCCTTGCTGCCGCGCCCAATGCCCATCACCACGGAACCTATGCCCGCGCAGACCTGCCTGCGCTGATGGCGCGTGCCGATTGGGTCGTCCTGCCGTCGATCTGGTGGGAGAACGCCCTTGTCCTGCTCGAGGCGGGGGCGGCGGGTCTGCCGGTGATCTGTTCGGGGATTGGCGGCATGGCCGAGATGGTGGAACACGGCGTCACCGGCCTGCATGTTCCCCCCGGCGATCCCCGGGCCCTGGCCGAAACGATGCGCGCAGCAGCGGGCGACCGGGCGGGTCAGGCGCGCATGGCTGCCGCGTAGCGCACTCGGCATGGACAGGACGCCTATCGCGGCTTTGTCCACAGCCATCCGGACATCTATCGGACCCTGACAGGAAGGATCAGCGCATGAGTCCCGCTGACGCCGCATTCTTCGGACTTGCCGTGGAGGCTCCCGCGGCCCTGGTGCTGGATCTGGCGATCATCCTGCCCGGCAGGCGGACGCTGCTGGCGCTCTCGAACCCGGCCGATCTCTTGCCCCGGCAAGGATCCTGCGGCGATGCGTCCTGGCAGGCTGTCTGCTGGCCCGTCCAGAACGGCCGTGCGGGTCTGGCCCTGGTCCGGGCGCCCCTGGTCGGCACCCACTGGCTACGGACCCCCGGCGGTGAGGAACGCGAAATCGCCGCCCCACGCGCCCTGGACGTGGCCCCCGCGCCGCTGGCCGAATTCGTCAGGCGCCACGGATTGAACAGCCGCGAGGTGTTCGACTTTCTTGCCGTCAACCTGACCCATGACGCCCCGGCCGGGACGACGCGGTCCGGCGACGGCGACTTCGCGGCCCGCTTCCTGTCGCTTGCGGCCGAGGCCGGGGGCTTTGTCGAAATCCTTGCCTGTCCCGGCACCCGGGGGCTTTTTGCGCAGGGCTGGGCGATGTCACTGGGCGCAGGCCGTCACCGCCTGGCACGGCTGGACGGCACCTTGGCCCTGTGCGACGCCGATGTGGCATTGTTCGCGCGCGACGACATCCCGCCGCCCGGCATGGGCTTCTGCCTGTTCAGCCTGGACTGGGAAACCGATCTCGAGGGGCTGGATTGCCTGTTCTATGAACAGGACGGCACTCTCAAGCGGCTCGAGGTGGTACGGGGCAGCGTCCTGCGTCTGGCGGGCGATGCAGCAACCGACCATGTCCGGCACATGCTGCCCCGGCTGGCCGGCGACGAAGGGGGGATCGGCATCTATCGCCGCATCTGCCCCCCCGGTATCAGGGGGTGGACACGCTTGCCCTGACCACGCTGCCCATTGCCGCAGCCTTCGATTCGGTGTTCCAGGCGCCCTCGGGCGGGCTTCTGGCGATGGGTTGGCTGCTGGATCCGCTGCGGCAGGTAGAGCGCGTGATCGTCAAGAGCACGGCTGGCCTTTACGCGCCCCTGCAGGACTGCTGGAATCCCCTGCCGCGCGCGGACCTGAACCAGGGCTTTGCGGGCGATCCGCGATTTTCCCGGCTGCTCGATCCGGCCGATACCCTGCATGGTTTCGTCGCCTTTGCCACCGGCAGCTTCCGCCGAGGGGATGAAGAGTTTTATCTGGAACTGGTTCTTGCCGACAAAAGCTGCCTGTTCCACCCCCTGAAGATCACCGGGGCCGAAGGCCGCGAAATGCTGCCCCAGATCCTTGCCGCCCTTCCGTTGCACGACCCGGCCCAAGACCGGATTGTCGATGACATGGTGGCGCCGTTCCTGGCGCAACTGCCCGCTCGGCCGAGGAGAACCCGCGGGGCGCAGCGGCCGATCCCGCTTTCAGAAACCGCCGGGAACATCACCGCCGTCGTTCCCCTCGACCGGCTGGACCATCTTCAGCCCATGATGGCGCTGCTGTCGGGCACGCCCGAGGCGGAACGGCTTGATCTGGCGATCGTCATGACGCGGGCCGGGGCGGGCGAGGCTGCAAGGCGGCTGCCTGATCTGTTCTCCTTCTATGGCATTCGGGGCCGGCTGCTGATCGTCGATCAAACCGATCTCGGCGCCCGGATCGAGGCGGGGCTTGCCTTGGCCACCGCGGCGCGGGTGCTGATCTGGCAGCCTTCTGCCCTTCCCATGGCCCCTGGATGGCTGGACGTGCTGGAGTCGGAGCTTGAAGGCCTTGGCAGGCCGGGTCTGATCTCTCCCACGCTGGTCTATGAAGACGGGTCGATCTTCTATGGCGGCGATGGAGTTGTCGGGGATAACGCCCCGATGCTGGGCTATCCGCGCGGATGGCTGACCGGCGGCGCGCCGCGCCCCATGGCCGCCGGCGCGGCCCAGCTTGCGCTGATCGACCATCAGGCAATGGCCCGGGCGGGGGGATTTGCGGGGCGGCTTTATTCCGATGGACTGGCGCACAGGGATCTGGCCAGCCGCCTACATGAACAGGGTTTCGGAACCTGGCCGTCGCGCGGCGTCGATTTCTGGATGCTCGAGGATCTGCCGCGCGCAGCCGATGCCATGGCCGCACTGCTGGAAAGGATTGATTCAGCTTTGGTGGGTAAGACTGCAGGCATGTTCAGCACAGGCCGATTCCCGTGAAAGCCCTTGTTCTCAGCCATGCCCATCCCGCCTTTTCCATCGGCGGGGCGCAGGTCGCGTCATACAACCTGTTCCAGGGCATGAAGCAGCAGCAGGGCTGGAACGCCCATTACATGGCGGGCGTCGGGCCCCCGGTCGCGCGCCATGCCGCGACCCCTCTGATGTCGCTGGGCCAAGCCGCGGATGAAACCCTGTTCTGGACCAACGACTATGACTGGTTCCACCTGGGGCTGAACGACACGGATGCCTTGGTCAGGCATTTCGAACGCTTCCTGTCGGACCTGCGACCCGATATCGTGAACTTCCATCACGTCATGGGTTTCGGCATCTAGGCGATTCGGGCCGCGCGGCGTGCCTTGGGCGATGTGCCGATCGTCTATACCCTTTACGAATACCTGCCGATCTGCGCCCATCACGGGCAGATGATCAAGGCCAGGTCCGGCGCGCTGTGCATGAAGGCCTCGGCATCCGATTGCGGGATGTGCTTTCCCGAGATTGGCGCCGCGAACATGCTGCGGCGCGAATTGTTCATCAAGTCCTTTTTCGACCAGGTGGATGCCTTTGTCTCGCCCTCGCGCTTCCTGCTCAGGCGATTCCAGGACTGGGGCCTTCCGCGCGAGAAGCTGGTGATGATCGAGAACGGCCTCGACGGCGGCCCCGTCGCTCCGATCCGCGCCCTGCCTGGGAGCGGACGCCGCAACCGTTTTGCCTGTTTCGGCCAGTTGAACCCGTTCAAGGGGATCAAGGTGTTGGTCGAGGCCGTGACGCGCATCCCGGAAAAGACTTGGGGCGACGGGATCCTCTATGTCTTCGGCGGCAACCTGGAACACCAGCCTGAGGATTTCCAGGCCCAGGTCAAGGAACTGTTCCGCCTGTCCGGCCGCCGGCTGCGCTTCATGGGGTCGTATAAAAGCGCCGACCTGCCCCATCTGATGCGAGAGGTGGACTGGACCATCGTGCCCTCGACCTGGTGGGAAAACGCCCCGGTCGTGATACAAGAAGCCTTCCACCACCGTCGCCCGATCATCGCATCCGATATCGGCGGAATGGCGGAAAAGGTACGCGATGGCATCGACGGGCTGCATTTCCGGGTCTCGAATCCCGAAAGCCTGGCCGAGGCGATGACGCGCGCGATGGAGCCCGCCCTATGGGACCGCCTGAACGCAGGCATCCGGCCGCCGACCACGGCAGCGGAGTCCGCCCGCCTGCACGCTGCCTGTTCGACAAGCTCTTGGCCCGGAAATCGGCGCCTGCCCTGGCAGCTCGCCATGGCTGATCCCGAAGCCCATCACACACCTTGGCGCGCAGCCTTGGCCGACCTGGCAAAGGGGGTGGCGGCAGCAGCCTTCATCGGCTTCTTCGTCAATTTTCTTTATCTGTCGCTGCCCCTGTACCAGGCGCAGATCTTCGACCGGGTGATCTCGTCCGGGAATTTCGACACGCTGGCCGCCCTGACGCTGATCGTGAGCCTGATCTTCGTTTTCCAGGCCGCACTGGACTTCCTGCGATCGCGGCTGCTTCTGGTCATTGCGGCACGGCTTTCGACGGCGCTTGGCGGCCCCGTGTTCGAAGCTGCGGTCGAAACCGCGCTGAGGTCGGGCGCGGCCTCGGCAGCCACGGCCATGCGCGACCTGAACGGATTTCGCAGCTTTGTCGCCGGGGGCGCGATCACCCTGCCGATGGACATGGCCTTCACGCCGGTGCTGCTGGTCGTGCTGACCCTGCTGCATCCGTTCTACGGGGTGGCCGGGTTGTGCGGTGCGGCTCTGCTGACCATGATTGCCGTGACGACCCAAGTTCTGGCACGGCGCCCGGCCGCCGACGCCATCCGCAAGAACGTCCTGCTGCAGGCAGATACCGCCAATGCCATCTGCAATTCCGAAGTGATCGCGGCCATGGGCATGCTGCCCGAACTGTCGCGGCGGTGGCGGCGTGGCCAGGCCATGTCCCTGGACAGCATCGAGGCAGGGGGGCTACGGCAAAGTTTCTGGCGTCCTTTGCGCGCGCCTCGCGAGTTGGCCTTCAGATCGCGGTGATCTGCCTGGGCGCCGCCCTGGTCATCCGGCAAGAGGCCAGCCCCGGAACCATCCTGGCCGCAGCGGTGATCACCTCGCGGATGCTGGCGCCCTTCGAACATCTGATCGACGGGTGGCGGCAATGGGTCAACGCCTTCGCCATCGCGCGGCGGCTGCGCGATCTTTTACGGGACGGGGTGCGCATCCGGTCGGCTGCCAGGGTGCCCGTCGGGCAGGCCATGATCGTGGTGGACCGGCTCAGCTATGTGCCACCGGGCCAGGACGCGCCGCTTCTGCGCAATGTCAGCTTTTCGATCGCGCCTGGAGAGATGGTGGGCGTCATCGGCCCTTCGGGCGCCGGGAAATCGGCGCTGGCACGGCTGGTGGTGGGGCTTCGGGCGCCGACGGCGGGGGGATTTTCCTGGATGGACAATCCACCTTCCAGCATGAAAGGGCCAGCTTCGGCGAGGCGGTCGGCTATCTTCCCCAGGAACCGCTGCTTCTGGACGGGACGGTTCGGGAAAACATCGCCCGGTTTCGCGATGCCCCCGTTGAAGATGTCGTTGCCGCCGCGCGTCAGGGAGGGGTTCACGACATGATCGGCCGTCTGCCCAAGGGATACGAGACGCCCCTGGTCGATGGCGGCACGCGTCTGTCCGGAGGGCAGCGGCAGCGGATCGCCCTGGCGCGCGCGGTCTTCGGGATGCCAAAGCTTTTGGTCTTGGATGAACCCAATTCCTCGCTGGATGCCGATGGCGAGGCGGCCCTGATCGAGGCGGTAGAAGCGGCCCGCGCGTCCGGCGCGGCGATTCTGATCGTGGCGCAGCGCATGTCGATTTTGAACAAGGCAGACCGACTGCTCTTGCTGCGCGATGGCGCGCCCGTGCAATACGGCGACAAGGCCGAGGTTCTGTCGGCGCTTGGGCCTCGGCGGCGCCAAGCCGCGGTCGCAGAAAAGGCGAACCTGTCATGAACATGACGATTGCCGACGAAGCCTTGCCTGCCTATCGGCCTGTCTTCCTGACCGCCATCGCGATGATCCTGTTTATGGCCTGCACCCTGGGCGGATGGGGGATTTATGCCCGGCTGGACGGTGCCGTGGTAGCACAAGGTGTCGTCCTTGCGGAAAGCAAGCGCAAGACGGTCGAGAATCTGGAGGGCGGGATCCTGTCCGGCCTTTTGGTCGCGCCGGGCGATCGTGTTCGGGCGGGCCAGCCGGTTGCACAGTTGGACACTACCCAGGACCGGGCGCGTCTGGCGCAGATGCAGGCCGAACGCCGTGCGCTGGTCCTTGACATTTGGCGCCTCGAGGCCGAGGCGCGGGGACTTCCGCTTGACATGGCGCGGGCGCCCCAGGACGATCCCGTCCTGACTGCCGCGCAGGCTGAACTCTATGATGCGCGTCTTGCCCTTCATCAGGGTCAGATTGCATCAATGATGCGTCAGGCGGATCATCTTGCCGCGCAAGCCGGGGCCAATCATGCCCAGGCCCGCGCTTCGCAGCGCCAGATCGAAAGCTGGACGCAGGAACTGGAAATACCGAAGCCTTGGTCGAACGCGGGGCGGCGACCCGGCAGAAGGCGCGCGAAATCAGCCGCAATCTGTTTGTGCTGGAAGGTGAACGTGATGAATATGCCGCCCTGGCAAGGGCGAACGAACAGGATGGTGCGCGCATCGCCGCAGATATCGCCACCCTGCGCCGGCAGCGCGTGGCCGAGGCGAACGAGTTGCTGGCCCAGGCCCGGCGCAGCCTTCCCGCGCTCGAGGCGCAGATCCGCGCGGCCGAGGATGTCCTTGACCGCCGCACGCTGCGCGCGCCGCAGGACGGGCTTGTCGCCGATATTCCCGTCGTGACGCCAGGCGCGGTGATCGGTTCGGGCGCCGTCATGATGGAGATTCTGCCCGATGCCGTTGCCTTGGTGATCCAGGCGCGCCTTCCGCCAGAAGCCATCGACACGGTTCATGTGGGCCGCAAGGCCCGTGTCAGGCTGACCGCCTATCGTCGTGCAACGGCCCCCCCCATCGGCGGCGATGTGACCTATGTGTCCGCCGACCTGCTGGAGGAGTCGCGCGACGGCAGCCGCTATTTCGAAGTCCGTGTCAGGCTGAACGCGACCGAACTGGAGATGCACCCGGATGTGGCCTTGACGGCGGGGATGCCCGTGGAACTGGCCATTCAGACCGGGGAACGCCGCGCTGGCGACTATCTGCTGGAGCCGATCCTGCGGCACCTGCGCAGGGCGATGCGGGATGAGTGAAATGTTAATTCTTTCGCCCAAGACTGCCGAGGGAAACAGGGTGGATCAGAAATGAGCGACGGACACTTCACGTTGAAACATGCCGACCTTCCGGCGCTTGACCGCTCGGGGCTGCGCCTGCCGGGCCTTGTCCAGACGGGCAGGCTGGCCGCAGGGTCGCGGATCGAGGGGCCGACTTCGATTATCTGCACGGTCACGCCTGGGGCGTTCCTGGATATCGGCGCGTTCTGCAACCTCAGCGGCGGCACCGTGAACAACGTCCGCTTCGGGCGCTATTGTTCCTTGGCGGCGGGGCGGTCATCGGGATGCACGAACATCCGACCGACTGGCTGACGACCTCTCGCACCGCCTATTTTCCGCAGGTCAACGGTTGGAGAGAGCTGGTCGCCCCGGACCGAAAGGACGAAATCCGCCGTCGCCTGCGCCCGTTCAGGGATAGCTGTCCGATCACCGAAATCGGCGACGATGTCTGATAGGTCAAGGCGCCTTCATCAAGTCGGGCGTCAGGATCGGCACCGGGTCGATCGTCGGCGCGC
>JAPSIP010000249.1 GCA_031178645.1 Paracoccus sp. (in: a-proteobacteria)
CCGGAACCCGTCATAGACAAGATGTTCGTACATGTCGTCGACCATCAGCCAGACATGCTTGTGGCGGTCCAGAACCTTTAGCAACGCCAGATAGTCCTGTTCGGAATAGGCGGCCCCGGTCGGATTGGACGGCGAATTAAGAGCAACTATCTGGTGCGCGGGGTGATCGAAGCCTCCAGTGCCGCCGGCGACGGGCGGAAGCCGTCCTCGCCCGGGCAGGGAACCGCGACGGGACTCCGC
The DNA here is from genome assembly GCA_031178645.1 of Paracoccus sp. (in: a-proteobacteria). Classification (GTDB taxonomy): domain Bacteria; phylum Pseudomonadota; class Alphaproteobacteria; order Rhodobacterales; family Rhodobacteraceae; genus Paracoccus. The sequence goes on from JAPSIP010000249.1 coordinate 241, forward strand.
CCGCGATCCGCACGATGTCGAAATAGCTGGTCCAGCAGGGGGCGGGATGATGACCTCGTCCCCCGGGTCTAGCCTGGCCATTATCGCGTTGTACAGCATCTGCTTGGCGCCCGCGCCTGCCGTCACCTCGTCGGGGGCGAAGTCCAGCCCGTTCTCGCGCGCGAACTTGTCGCGGATGGCGCGCTTCAGCCGGGGCGAGCCGTCGAGGTTGGTGTATTTCGTCTCGCCCCGCCAGATCGCGGCGATCGCGGCTTCCTTGATGTGGTCCAGGGTGTCGAAGTCAGGCTCTCCGGCCCCAAGTGTGATGACGGGCCACCCGTCCCGCTTCAGGGCGGCGGCGCGGGCGGTGATCGCAAGGATCTAGGACACGCCCAGATCCTCGATGCGGTTGGCGGGCCGGAAGATGCTGTTCATGCCGGTCCCTCAGATGTCGAAGACGACGCCCTGCGCCAGGGGCAGTGCGCGGGAATAGTTGATGGTGTTGGTCGCCCGGCGCATATAGGCCTTCCATGCGTCCGATCCGCTTTCGCGCCCGCCGCCCGTTTCCTTTTCGCCGCCGAAGGCGCCGCCGATCTCGGCCCCGGATGTCCCGATGTTGACATTGGCGATGCCACAATCGGACCCCGAGGCGGACAGGAACGTTTCAGCGTCTCGCAGGTCCGTCGTGAAGATCGACGATGACAGGCCCGCCGCGACGGCGTTGTGTTCCTGAATCACGGCAGGTAGGTCCGTATAGCGCATTACATAGAGGATCGGGGCGAAGGTTTCTTCAAGAACCGGACCCGTCTGCGACGGCATTTCCACCAGGGCGGGCCTGACATAATAGGCCGCATCGGGACCGGCACCGGCGACCCGCGCGCCACCGTGGACGGTTCCGCCGGCGGCCTGGGCCTGTTCCAGGGCGGCCTGCATGGCCTCAAAGGCGGCCCGGTCCACCAATGGCCCGACCAAGGCCTGCGTCGTCAGCGGATTGCCGATCGACACCGAGGCATAGGCCTTGATCAGCCGCGGCACCAGGGCGTCGTAGATGCTGTCATGGACAAACAGGCGCCGCATCGTGGTGCAGCGTTGCCCGGCGGTGCCCATCGCGCCAAAGGCGATGGCGCGCAGGGTCATGTCCAGATCGGCCGAAGGGCAAACGATGCCCGCGTTGTTGCCGCCCAGTTCCAGGATGGTCCGACCAAAGCGCACAGCGACCCTGGGACCGACCTGCCGCCCCATCCGCGTGGACCCCGTGGCCGAGACGAGCGCCACCCGCGGATCGTCAACAAGCGCCTCTCCGGTTTCGCGCCCTCCGATCACGACCTGGCTCAGGCCTTGGGGGGCGTCGCCGAACCGGGCCAGGGCGCGATCCAGGATGGCTTGCGACGCCAGGGCCGTCAGCGGCGTCTTTTCCGAAGGCTTCCAGACGACAGGGTTGCCGCAGACCAGTGCCAGGGCCGCGTTCCATGACCAGACAGCGACGGGGAAATTGAAGGCCGATATCACGCCCACGACACCCAGCGGATGCCAGGTTTCCATCATCCGATGGCCCGGGCGTTCGGTGGCGACGGTCAGGCCGTAAAGCTGGCGCGACAAGCCCACGGCAAAGTCGCAGATGTCGATCATCTCTTGCACCTCGCCCGCGCCCTCGGAGGGGGACTTCCCCGCCTCGATCGAGACGAGGCGCCCCAGATCGTCCTTGGCGGCGCGCAGTTCCTCGCCCAGCAGGCGGACCAGTTCCCCCCGACGCGGGGCAGGCACGTCGCGCCAGATGCGGAACGCGTCTGCGGCGCGGGCTACGGCGGCCTGAACCTCGGCCGTCGGATGCTGGGGAAGTTCGGCCACCCGCTCTCCGGTCACGGGGGAAAAGCTGTGAAGCGTTCCGCCGGTGTAAAGGGCCGCATCGACGCCCAGTTTCGAAAGGATCCGGGTGCAGTCGTTGGTGATCGTCATGTCATTCCTCAGTCAAAACGGGCCGCGCCGATCCGGACGCCGCCAAGGGTCTGCAAAAGCCCGCCGGACAACCCGCGCAGCAGGGGATCGGCATAGGCGTCGTAGAAGGCCTGGTTGCGCCGACCGATGGCATGTTCGGCGCTGAAGCTGCCACCGAAATCGCGCACCGCGATGTGGATGACCTGGTCCCGCAAGGCGTCCTCGGCTGCGGGATCGGTGGCGGAGGGGCTGTCGGGCGGCACGACAAGATTGAAATGCACGCCACCGTCGCCGATATGGCCAAAGTCGCAGACAAGGGCCTCAGGATGGGTCAGGGCCAGTTCGTCCCGCATCCTGGCGCAAAACCGCATGGTGTCGCCCCGCCGGAAGGCCAGGTCGAAGGCGATCAGCTTGCCGGCTGCCTTCGGGCGCGGATGTGGTCGGGCGAAAGCCGGGGGATGCGGGAAGACATGGTGCCTGCGAGCTGAAGATTTGCGTTGTTCATCACCATAGCGTATCGAAATCGGGTAGAAACGCGCTGATTTTGACTAGGTTGATGTGGATCCGGAATGAAGTTGAGCCGCAGCCTTGTTCCCGACATCCTGTCGCTGCAGTCCTTCGAGGCCGCGGCGCGCCACGGCAGCTTCACCCGAGCGGCCGAGGAACTGAACCTGACGCAAAGCGCGGTCAGCCGCCAGATCAAGGATCTCGAGGCGCAATTGGGCGTGGCCCTGTTCGAGCGCGTGCGCCAGCGGGTCGTCCTGTCGAATGCCGGAACGCGGCTGTTGCCCGACGCGATGCGCCTGATGCGGCAGGTCGAGACACTTGCCCTCCGCGCGGCGGGATCGCGCGACGTGCAGGGCCATCTGTCGATCGCGACCCTGCCTACCTTTGGCAGCCGGTGGCTGGTCCCGCGCCTGGCAGGGTTTCTGGAACGGAACCCGGGGTTGCAGGCGCAAGTCACCTGCCGGTCCGAGCCG
>JAPSIP010000018.1 GCA_031178645.1 Paracoccus sp. (in: a-proteobacteria)
GCGGCAGCGCACCGGGGCTGGCGGCCTATCTGACGCGGCATTCGGCGGTGCTTGACGCTGTTCTGGGCGGCAGCTTCTTTTCGCCCTGGCCGGGCGCCACGGGGCTGCGCGCCGATCTGGACCGGGTGCTGCAGGCCGCGCAGAACGGGCCCGGCGGCGGCTACGAGGCTGCCTTGGACAGTGCGCGCCGCTGGGCACATGAATGGCATTTCCGCGTGGGCGTCCATCACCTGCGCGGGCTGATCGACGCGGACGAGGCATCTGTGCAATATGCCGATATCGCGGATGCCTGCATTGCCGCCTTGTTCCCGGTCACCGCAGCCGACCTTGCCCGCAAGCATGGCGCGCCTCCGGGACGCGGGGCGGTGGTCCTGGGCATGGGATCGCTGGGCGCGCGAACGCTGAACGCCGGGTCAGACCTGGACCTGATCGTGATCTATGATGCCGCGGGGACCGAGGTCTCGGACGGGCCGCGCCCGCTGGCCGCGCGCCCCTATTACGCGCGGCTGACGCAGGCGATGATCACCGCGGCCTCGGCCCCCACCTCCGAAGGGCGGCTTTACGAGGTGGACATGCGGCTGCGCCCTTCGGGCCGGCAGGGGCCGGTCGCGACCGCCATCCAGAGCTTCGAAAGCTACCAGATGACCGAGGCCTGGACCTGGGAACATCTGGCCCTGACCCGCGCCCGTGTGGTGGCGCTTGCAGGAGAAAGCGCCGAGGATCTGGCAAGCGATGTCGAGGCGCTGCGGCTGTCCGTGCTGCGCGGGCGCGGCACCGATCCGCGCGTGATGCCTGACCTGGCCGACATGCGCGAACGGATCTTCGCGGCGCGCCCGCTGGACGGCGCATGGGAGGCCAAGGTAGGCCCCGGGCGGTTGCAGGACATCGACCTGCTGGCGCAGTCGCTGGCGCTGCGGGCAGGCGATCCGGCGCGTGGCACGCTTGCCCAATTGCGCGCCGGGCGCCGGGCAGGACTGATCGCCGCCGCGGATGCCGAGCGGCTGTCGACGATCTGGCGGTTCCTGTGGCGGCTTCATGCTTCGGGCCGGCTGCTGACGACCAAGCCCCTGGACATGGAGGAGATCGGCCTTGGCGGACAGGAGTTCCTGCTGCGAGAAAGCGGCGTGGCGTCGATCGCGGACCTTGCCGACCGGCTTGGCCGTTTCTGCGGCGAGGCTGCGCAACTGATCGGCGCAGCCCTGCCGGTCGAAGCGGGCGCGCCCCCAGCCTAGGCGATCTTGCGGGCCGCAGCCGTGGGTGTCGGGGCAGTGGTCAGGACAGGAGTCTCGGAAGCGGGAGCTGCAGCCGGCCAGCGTTCGCCTATCGTGCCCAGAAGCGGGACCGCGACGGTGCCTTCAAGCGCCGGGACGGCGGCATCGGCGGCGTCATAGATGCCGTGGGCCGTCTTGTCCCAGTAGAAGGGCTTCACCACGACCTCATAGATGGCCTTCCAGCCGGCCAGGCAGCCCAGCGGGAAATACAGGTGCAGGCTGGGCACCCACGCCGTCAGGTGGCGGTGCTTGTCGCCCCGTACGGCCCAGATGCCCACGCCGATGGACAGCAATTCCGAAATGATGAAGGTGCCGAACAGGGCGGGGATCGCATAGCCGCCCCAGACGCCGGCCAGGGGTTCGCGCAGAGGATGGGGCAGGCCCAGGCTCAGCAGCCAGAAGCTCCACAGGATGGGGGCCAGCAGGTATTGCGACAGGCTGCCCAGGAACTGGATCTGGAACCCGATGAAGCGCCAGGGGCCAAGCTCGCGCCACAGGGCGCGGGGATCGCGCATGTGGACGCCCCAGGTCATCGCATAGCCCTTGAGCCAGCGGGACCGCTGCTTGATCCAGGGCAGCGCGCGGCAGTTCGCCTCTTCATCCGTGGTGGTGTCGATGATCTCGGTCCGCCAGCCGCGACGGGCCAGGCGCACGCCTAAGTCGGCGTCCTCGGTCACGTTCCAGGCGTCCCAGGCGCCGACCTGTTCCAGCACGTCGCGGCGGAAGAACAGCGTGGTACCGCCCAGGGGCACGACCAGGCCCAGCCGCGCGACGCCGGGCAGGATCACCCGGAACCAGGACGCGTATTCGACGGTGAAGCAGCGCGCGAGCCAGTTAGTGCGCGGGTTGTAGTAGTCAAGCGCGCCTTGCAGGCAGGCCACGTCGGCGGGCGCAAAGTGGAATCCGCGCGCCACTTTGTGCAACTGGTCGGGATCGGGCCGGTCCTCGGCGTCCCAGACGCCGATGATCGCGCCTCGGCAGAAGTTCAGCGCATAGTTCAAGGCGCGGGGCTTGGTCTGGACGGGGCCGTTCGGCACCTCGACCACGCGGATCCAGCCGGGCAGGCGCGCGCCCTGCAGGGCGTTGCGCGTCACCTGGTCGCTGGCCTCGATCACCAGAAGGATGTCGGTCAGTTCGCGCGGATAATCCAGCCGCGACAGGCGGCCGACCAGCTTGCCCGCGACATCGCTTTCGCGAAACAGCGGCACCATGACCGAGATCACGGGCAGCGGCCCGGTCATCTCGGCCCGCGCAGCCTTGCCGGACGCCATCCCTTCGGCCTGAACGCGTTCCTCGGCCCGGATGCGGCGGGTGGCCAGCAGCGCCACCAGCTTCAGCCCGCTTTGCGCGATCAGCGAAACGGTCGCCCATGCGGTCAGCAGCGACAGGACCGCGACCGGAACCAGCCACAGCCCCAGGACAAGCAGCCCAATCGCCGCAAGCGTGATCCGGCCGGTCCGCGCCTCGTTCCGGGACCGGCAGGATGCGGCGGCAGGGACGCGCATCTCGGCCTTGCGTATCATCGCGATGCGGCGCGAGGCGAGGATTGCGGCCTGGATCTGGTCTTCGGAGCACAGCAGCATCCGCACCTGGCCCAAGCTTACGGGCAGGCCGGGGATCAGCGCCTCGAACGCCTCGGGCCGGGCGGTGGCGATCCAGGTGACGCCGCCGATGCGCCGCCAGGGAAGGATCGCGTTTGCAAGGCAGAATTCGGCGCCCAGGATGTCGATCAGGCGGGGATCGCCGGGCGTGCGGATCGGATCCAGGGCGGTGGTGCGCCATTGGCGGCACAGCGCGCGCAACAGCGCCTCGGGCGTGACCCAGCCCTGAGACAGAAGGATCTGGCCCAGGCGGCTGTCCTGCCGCCCGCGCATGACGCTGGCCTTCAGCAGGTTGCCGGGATCGACCGCCCCGTCTTCCAGAAGGACCTGGCCCAGGGGCTGCTGGTGGCGCGGCGCCAGGGTCGGCTGCACGGCCGCATCGGGGAAGGGGCGTGCAACGGTTTGCGGACTGGCCATGGGCGATTCCCTTGTGGATCGCCCATGACTGGCACAAAACCGGTTAAGAAGCGGTTAAGCCCCCCGGCGGTCCCGCATCGCGTCCGCAAACCGCTTGAACAGATACAGGCTGTCCTGCGGCCCCGGCGCGGCCTCGGGGTGGTACTGCACCGAAAAGACTGGCCTGTCCGCCACACGGATGCCGCAATTGCTGCCGTCGAACAGGCTGACATGGGTTTCCACGACCCCCTGGGGCAGGGTCTGGCTGTCAACCGCGAAGCCGTGGTTCATCGAGGTGATCTCGACCTTGCCGGTCTGCACGTCGCGCACCGGGTGGTTCGCGCCGTGATGGCCGTGGCTCATCTTCACCGTCTTCGCACCAAGGGCGAGCGCCAGCATCTGGTGGCCCAGGCAGATGCCGAAGATCGGCATGTCGCGATCCAGCAGATTCCGGATCATGGGCACGGCGTATTCGCCGGTGGCCGCCGGGTCGCCGGGGCCGTTCGACAGGAACACGCCTTCGGGTTCATGGGCCAGGACTTCCTCGGCCGTGGCGGTGGCGGGCAGAACGGTCACGTCCGCGCCGAAGGCCACCAGCGACCGCAGGATGTTGCGCTTTGCGCCATAGTCCAGGGCCACGACCTTGAAGGGCTTGTCTGTTGCAGCCTCGCCGAAGCCCTTGCCCCACTCCCATGCGCCCTGGGTCCAGCGATAGCTTTGCCGGCAGCTGACGTCCTTTGCCAAGTCGAGGCCCACGAGGCCTGTCCAGTTGCGGGCCTTGGCAACCATCGCCGCAATGTCGAAGTTGCCATCAGGGTCATGGGCCAGCACCACATGGGGGGCGCCCTGCTGGCGGATCGCGCGGGTCAGGCGGCGGGTGTCCACGCCGCCGATGCCGATCCGCCCGCGCCGGGCCATCCAGTCGGGCAGGTCGCCCGCCGCGCGCCAGTTGGACGGATCGGTCGGATCCCAGCGGACCACGATGCCACTGGCGACGGGATCGGGTGCCTCGTCATCCTCGGGGGTGATGCCGGTGTTGCCGATATGGGGAAAGGTGAAGGTGACGATCTGACTGGCATAGGAGGGATCAGTCATGATCTCCTGATAGCCGGTCATCGCGGTGTTGAAGACCAGTTCGGCCACGACTTCCCCCGGGGCGCCGAAGCCCTGGCCATAGAAGACGGTCCCGTCGGCAAGCGCAAGGCAGGCGGTCGGTTTGTTGGCCATAGCAAGCACCCTTTGTCTGAAATCTGCCGGTCAATATGGGGATGGCGGCCCAAGGTCAAGGACGTCGGCCACCCTTGATCTGGCCGGGCCGCTAGCCTACATCGCAGGCTTTCGCGACCCGGAGACGCTGACAATGGACCTGCGAGCCACGCTGCAAGCCGCCACCAAGGACGCCATGAAGGCCAAGGACAGCGCACGCCTGTCCACGCTGCGCCTGATCGGCGCCGCCATCAAGGATCGAGAGATCGCGGCCCGCACGGGCGACGGCGACGGCACGCTGGGCGACCAGGACCTGATCGCGATCCTGTCGAAGATGGTCAAGCAGCGCCATGAATCGGCCAAGGCCTACGAGGAAGGCGGCCGGCTGGAGCTGGCACAGAAGGAAGAGGCCGAGATCGGCGTCATCCAAGAGTTCCTGCCCCGGCAACTGGACGAGGCCGAAACGGCCGGAGCGATCGACACGGTGATCGCTTCGCTTGGCGCGACCAGCATCCGCGACATGGGGCGCGTGATGGCGGAACTGCGCGAACGCCACGCCGGCCAGATGGATTTCGGCGCGGTGGGACCGATGGTCAAGGCGCGGCTGCTGAACTGACCGGCCTTTCCGCGCGTTCCGGCGGGCAGGAGGTAACAGCCATGCCCGCCACATCCAAAGCCCAGCAGAAAGCCGCAGGCGCGGCCCTGTCCGCCAAGCGCGGCGACACCAAGGTCAAGGACCTGCAAGGTGCGTCCAAGGACATGCATGACAGCATGTCCGAAAGCCAGTTGAAGGATCTTGCCGAAACCACGCGCAAGGGCAAGCCCGAGCACAAGGGCAATTGACATCTGCGCCTAGCGCAGGCTGGCCAGCCGCCTCAGCAGATCGTCATGCAGGTGGCGGCGTTCTTGCGGGGTCAGAAAGGCGCCCAGTTCGATTTCCCGATTTCCGTCGGTCAGGGTCAGATAGGATTCGACCGGACCCCGCCGCAGGATCGGGCGCAACCAATAGCTGTTGGTGGTCCATTCCCGCAGCCCGCCGCCGGGATCTCGGCGGATCACCTGCGCGGTGCGGCGGTCCAGCAGCAACTCCTCGGCGGTCTGGCCCCGGCGAAAGCTGTGCTGGATCGCGTACCACACGCCGCCGATCACCAGCAGCACGAAGGGCAGAAGCCCCCACAGGACGGCCGTGCCCAGCATCGCCATGACCGGCAGCGCCATGAACCCTGCCGTCAGGCCGATGAACCAGACGAAGCCCTTGGGCGGCAGCGACTGGTAGGGCCAGAGCCGCAGTTGATATGAAACGGCCCCGGTATCATCCGGGGCCGTGTCTTTCCATTCATATGGCATCAGTGCGCGTGGCTGCGGTCCCAGTCCTCGCGCTTGGGAAGCTGCTCGAACGTGTGTTCGGGCGGGGGCGAGGGCAGGGTCCATTCCAGCGTGTCCGCGAACTCGTTCCAGTAGTTGTTCTCGGTCACGCGCTTGCCGGCGAACAGCGTGTAGAAGACCACGCCGATGAAGAACAGGAAGGACGCAAAGGACAGGTAGGCGCCCAGCGAGCTGATGTAGTTCCAGTAGGCGTATTCCACCGGATAGTCGATGTAGCGGCGCGGCATCCCCTGGCGGCCCAGGAAGTGCTGCGGGAAGAAGGTCAGGTTGGACCCGATGAACATCATCCAGAAGTGCAGCTTGCCTGCCCATTCAGGATACTGGCGGCCCGACATCTTGCCGATCCAGAAATAGATGCCGGCGAACAGCGCGAAGACGGCGCCCAGCGACATCACATAGTGGAAGTGTGCCACGACGTAGTAGGTGTCGTGATAAACGCGATCCAGCGGAGCCTGCGACAGCACGACGCCGGTCACGCCGCCCACGGTGAACAGGAACAGGAAGCCGAAGGCCCAGAGCATCGGCGTCTTGAACTCGATCGAGCCGCCCCACATCGTCGCGATCCACGAGAAGACCTTGATGCCCGTGGGCACGGCGATCGTCATGGTGGCCAGCATGAAGTAAGACTGCTGGGTCAGCGACATCCCGACGGTGTACATGTGGTGCGCCCAGACGACGAAGCCCAGCACCCCGATCGCGGCCATTGCCAGGACCATCGGCAGATAGCCGAAGATCGGCTTCTTCGCGAAGGTGGCGATGACGTGGCTGATGATGCCGAAGCCCGGCAGGATGATGATGTAGACTTCCGGGTGGCCGAAGAACCACAGGATGTGCTGGTACAGCACCGGGTCACCGCCGCCGGCCGGGTTGAAGAAGTTCGTGCCGAAGTTGCGGTCCATCAGCAGCATGGTGATGGCGCCGGCCAGGACGGGCAGGGCCAGCAGGATCAGCCAGGCGGTGATGAAGACCGACCAGGCGAACAGCGGCACCTTGAACAGCGTCATGCCGGGGGCGCGCATGTTCAGGAAGGTGGTGATGATGTTGATCGACCCCAGGATCGACGAGGCGCCCGACACGTGGACCGCGAAGATCGCCAGATCCATGGAATAGCCGGCCTCGGTCGTGGACAGGGGCGGATACATGACCCAGCCAACGCCCGAGCCCAGTTGGTCGGACCCGCCCGGTGCCAGCAGCGAGGCGATGCCCAGGCAGACGCCGGCCACATACATCCAGTAGGACAGGTTGTTCAGGCGCGGGAAGCTCATGTCCGGCGCGCCGATCTGCAGCGGCATAAAATAGTTGCCAAAGCCGCCGAACAGTGCCGGGATCACCACGAAGAACATCATCAGGACGCCGTGATAGGTAATCAGGACGTTCCACAGATGACCGTTCGGGGTGCATTCGGCGGTCGAATCGGCGATCAAGCGCGCGCCTTCCAGGCACATGTACTGCACGCCAGGGTTTTGCAGCTCCATCCGCATGTAGACCGTGAAGCTGACCGCGATCAGCCCCACGATCCCTGCGGTGAACAGGTAAAGAATACCAATGTCCTTGTGATTGGTGGACATGAACCAGCGGGTGAAGAACCCGCGTTGGTCGTGATGGTCGTCGTGGCCATGAACGGCTGCGTCTGCCATACCCGAACTCCCTCAGATATAGTGATCCGGTCCGGCAGACCGGCATTTCCTTTGGGTTGTTCTAGACCAGCCATGCCGACCCGGCAATGCCCTAAGGTCGCCGGAAAGGCAGCTTTTGGTTGGAGAGCCTGCCTTCGGACCTAGCGAAAGACAAGAACCGGGATCTTGGAATGCGTCAGGATCCGGGTGGCCTGGCTGCCCATCACGACCGCGGCCATCCCCCGGCGCCCGTGCGAGGCCATCGCGATCAGGTCGCAGCCTTCGCCAAGCGCGGTGTCGATGATCGCCTGATAAGGGTCGTCATGCCACTTGTGATGCGTCTCGGCCCGGACGCCGGCCGCCACTGCCTTGGCTTGCGCGGCTTCCAAGACCTTGCGGGCATAGGCCGCCGCATCGGCATCATAGCTGGCCCGGCTGCTTTCGACCTGCATCGCGTCGGTGCTGAGGATATGGAAGGGTTCGGTCACGGTGACGATGGTCACAGCGGCGCCCAGGCTGGCGGCCAGGGCCAGCCCCTTGTCGACGGCCTGGCTGGCCAGGTCGGACCCGTCGGTCGGGATCAGGATATGCTTGAACATGGATGCTCCTCCTGTGGCGGCCGGGCGCCCTTGTGGCGCGGGCCTGGTTGCGCGACAGACGCTGGCACAAGAAGGAGGCAGGAGGATTGATCTGAATCAAGCGGGCCGACCCCAGGGGATCGGCCCGACCAGGAACAGGCGCGGCTGCGTTACTGTGTCGCAGGCGACGCGCTGGCCAGATAGGCCGCGATATCGGCCTGGTTCTTGTTCAGCTTGAAGGTCATCTTCGTGCGGGCCGAGGTGTCGCCCGTCTTTTCCTGCACGAACTTGTTCGGATCGGTGATGTAGGCGGCCAGATCCTCCTGGGTCCAGACCTCGCCCGCGTCCTTCAGCGCGATCAGCGCCTCGGAATACTTGTAGCCTTCCTGGGCTGCGGCGGGGCGGCCCACGATGCCATAAAGGTTCGGCCCGGTCGCGCCGCCCTTCACGATGTCCTCGCCCTCGGGCGACTGGATCATGTGGCAGGCCTTGCACTTGCGGAATTCCTTTTCGCCGACCGTGGCGTCGCCGGCATCCTGTGCCAGGGCAGGCATGGCCAGGGTTGCACCCATCAGGGCGCCGATGATCGCAAATCTCATTCTATCCTCGCTATTCCAAAGATCTTGGAAGTCCCAACCAACCTTCTTAAGCGGGAAAGGTTCGTTTGCCAGCCGTCAGAAGGTCGCATTCGATGAAAATCACCTATCCGAAGATCGTATCGAAGTTCCGCCGCAGCGCCAGATCCAGATCCATCATGCCGACGGGCAGGCCCAGATCGACCAGGCTGGTGATGCCGTGGCCGCTGATGCCGCAGGGCACAATGCCGCCGTAATGGGACAGGTCGGGTTCGACATTGATGGCGATGCCGTGAAAGCTGACCCAGCGGCGCAGCTTGACGCCGATGGCCGCGATCTTGTCGTCGCGCGTGCTGCCGTCGGGCAGGGGGGGCTTGTCGGGACGCGGCACCCAGACGCCCACGCGCCCGTCGCGGATCACGCCGGTGACGCCAAAATCGCCAAGCGCCGCGATCACCCATGCTTCAAGCCGGGCCACGAAGGCGCGCACGTCGCGACCGCGCCGGTTCAGGTCCAGCATGACATAGACGACCCGCTGGCCCGGCCCGTGATAGGTATATTGCCCGCCCCGGCCCGTCGCATGGACTGGAAAGCGCGCGTCCAGCAGGTCGCCGCCCTGCGCACTGGTGCCCGCCGTGTAAAGGGGGGGGTGTTCGACCAGCCAGATCAGCTCGTCCGCGCGGCCTTCGTGGATGGCCGCGACCCGCGCCTCCATGAAGGCCACGGCCTCGTCATAGTCGGTCAGGCCGCTTGCTGTGTTCCAGTCCACCATGGGCCGGGTCTGGCCTGCCGCGCGCGCGCCGTCAAGCGGGTGCGAGAATCCCCCTTTTCAATCCTTCGCGGCTCGGTTATCACCCGCCGCACTGCCCGGATGCGGTCGTGGCGGAATTGGTAGACGCGCAGCGTTGAGGTCGCTGTTCCTTAACCGGAGTGGAAGTTCGAGTCTTCTCGACCGCACCATCTTTCCTTTACATCCCATCCTAGTAACCCGGGCTGCGGCCCGATGCGGATGAGGATGATGATGAAGATTGCCGTTGTTGGTCTTGGCTATGTCGGGTTGTCCAACGCCGTGTTGCTGGCGCAGAATTCGACCGTTGTGGCCCTTGATGTGAACGAGGCCCGCGTGGCCGCCGTTAACGCCCGCCAAAGCCCCATCGAAGATGCCGACATATCCCGCTTCCTGGCCGAGCGTGATCTGGACCTGACGGCCACCACCGATGCCGAACAGGCGCTTGGGGGCGCCGACTTCGTCATCGTCGCGACCCCCACCAACTACGACCCCAAGACCAACGGCTTCGACACCAGCACGGTCGAGACGGTCATCGCCCTGGCCCGCCGCCATGCGCCCACCACGCCGATTGTCGTGAAATCCACCATCCCGGTCGGCTTCACCAACCGGATGAGGGCCGAAACGGGCTTTGACGGCATCATCTTCTCGCCCGAGTTCCTGCGCGAAGGGCTGGCGCTGCACGACAACCTCCATCCCAGCCGGATCGTGGTGGGCGACACGAACGACACCGCGCAACGCTTTGCCGGGTTGCTGGCGCAGGGCGCGCTTGACCAGAACGTGCCGGTCCTGTTCACCAACTCGACCGAGGCCGAGGCGATCAAGCTGTTCGCCAACACCTTCCTGGCCATGCGAGTCGCCTTTTTCAACGAACTGGACAGCTATGCGCTGATCCACGGCCTTGATTCCCACGCCATCATCCAGGGCGTCGGGCTGGATCCGCGGGTTGGCGACTTCTACAACAACCCGTCCTTCGGCTATGGCGGCTATTGCCTGCCCAAGGATACCAAGCAGTTGCTGGCGAACTATTCCGCCGTGCCGCAGAACCTGATCGCGGCCATCGTCGATTCGAACCGCACCCGCAAGGATTTCATCGCCGAACAGATCGTGGCCCGCAATCCGCGGACCGTGGGCATCTATCGCCTGGTGATGAAGGAAGGCTCGGACAATTTCCGGGACAGCGCGATCCAGGGGATCATGAAGCGGATCAAGGCCAAGGGCATCGGCTGCATCGTCTACGAGCCCGTGCTGCAGGACGATCATTTCTTCCATTCCCCGGTCGAACGCGACCTGGCGGCCTTCAAGGCCAAGTCCGACCTGATCATCGCCAACCGCCGCCATGACGACCTGGGCGATGTCGCGGACAAGCTGTTCACCCGAGACCTGCTGCAACGCGACATATGACCCCGGCTGCCCGGATATCTGCCGCCATCGAGGTTCTGGACCAGGTTCTTGCGGGCCAGCCGGCCGAGCAGGCCCTGCTTCGCTGGTCGCGATCCAGCCGCTTTGCCGGTTCGGGCGACCGGGCGGCGGTCCGCGACCTCGTGTTCGAGGCATTGCGCTGCCGCGACAGCCACGCGGCCCTGGGTGGCGCGCTGACGGGCCGGGGGCTGATGATCGGCGGCTTACGTGCGGCGGGGCAGGATCCAGCCCAGCTCTTCACTGGCGAAGGCCATTCCCCGGCGGCGTTGCGGCCCGAGGAACAGGCAGGTGAGGAACAGGCAGACACGGCTGAAGGCATCCTCGACATTCCTGCCTGGATCCGCCCGCTGTGGGATGCGTCGCTGGGGCCTGACGCGGAAGCCGTGGCCCGGCAGATGCGCCATCGCGCACCGGTCTGGCTGCGGGTCAACCCCCTCAAGGCCGATGTGGCGGGTCCCATCCAGGCGCTTGCCGATGACGGCATCGCTGCGGAACCCGACCCGCGCGGGCCGACCGCCCTGCGCGTCACCGCGAACGAACGGCGGCTGTCGCAAAGCCGCGCCTATGCCGAGGGGCTGGTCGAGCTTCAGGATCTTTCGCCCCAACTGGCCTGCGCCGCCCTGCCGGTCGCGCCGGGCGCGAGGGTTCTGGACTATTGCGCGGGCGGCGGCGGCAAGAGCCTGGCCGTCGCGGGTCGCGCGCCAGGGCTGATCCTGTCGGCCCATGATGCCGACCCCGCCCGGATGCGCGATCTGCCGCAGCGGGCCGAGCGGGCGGGTGCGCGCGTCCAATTGGCCACCCATCCGAAAGGCCGCTTCGACCTGGTGATCGCGGATGTTCCTTGTTCGGGATCAGGCACCTGGCGCCGCACGCCTGATTCGAAATGGCGCCTGACCCAGGGTGCCCTGGACGATCTTGTTGCCCTGCAGGCACGGATCCTGCGCGATGTCGCGCCGCTGGTGGGGCCCGGAGGCCACCTGGCCTACATGACCTGCTCTCTCCTCGACCCCGAAAACGGTGGGCGGGTGGACCGCTTCCTTGCCGAAAACCCTGCGTTCCGCGAGGTGTCGCGCCATCGGTGGACGCCGCTGGACGCCAGCGACGGGTTCTTCCTGTCGCTGATGGCCCGCGGATGAAGCGCGTGAGCGCGCTTAACGGTCTGTTAAGCGATGTGGCGCTATCAAACATCCTGAAGGCTTGGAAAAGGGCTAAAGGGATGACCTTGGGGGAAACGCAGTCGGCGGTTTCGCGCAACGCGGCAGTGGCCTTGCCGCTTCTGATGCTGCCGGTGGTGATCGCCGCCGTTGCGGCCCTGGCCCTGCCGCAAAGCGGATACGGCATCCTGGCATTGGTCATCGGCACCATCGCGGTGGCCTGGTACATCCTGGGGGGCGTGATCTCGCTGGGCTATGTGCTGGACCGGCTGGCCGCGAGGCGCGCCCTTGCCTCGATCCGGCACGAGGTTGCCGCCGCGCCGGAACCGATCTGGATTTGCGATTCGGACGGGTTGGTCGTGATGCAGAACGAGGTGTCGCGCAGCGGCTTCGGCGATATCGCGGGTCAGAACATCCTGCGGCTGCTGTCACAACTGCGCGCCGATGCGCAGGACGACCTGGGCGGACTGGTCCGGCGCGCGGGCTATGTCGGCTGCGCGGATCTGGCCCTTGCCTCGGGCGATACGCTGACCCTCAGCCGGGCCGAGGATGCGCCCCTGCAAATCTGGTCCTATCACCGCAGCGGCAGCCAGACCGTTGCGGCCCCGCTGGCTGCCGAGGAAACGGAGACCGCCGACGATTTCGAGGCGATTCCCGTGGCCCTTCTTCGGATCGCGCCCAACGGCCATATCCGCCGCGCCAACGCCGCCGCGCGGCGGCTTCTGGGGCCCAGCCTGCCGCAGGGATCGGACACGGTCCATATCGGCAGCCTGCTGGACGGTCCTGGCCGGCCCGCGGGCGAATGGATCGCCGAGGCCCATGCCGCGCGCCGCAACGATGGCCGGTCCGAGGTGCTGCGCCTCCGCTC
>JAPSIP010000019.1 GCA_031178645.1 Paracoccus sp. (in: a-proteobacteria)
GAACCAGGAAGGGCGCGGCATCGGGCTTGCCAACAAGATGCGCGCCTATGCCTTGCAGAACCAGGGCTTCGACACCGTCCAGGCCAACCACCGCCTGGGCTTCGAGGATGACGAGCGTGATTTCCGCATCGGCGCGGCCCTGCTGCGGCGGATGGGGTTTTCGCAGGCGCGCCTGATGACCAACAACCCGCGCAAGGTGGCGATGCTGGAAAGCCACGGCATTGCCGTCACCGAACGTGTGCCCTTGATCGTGGGCCGCAACCGCTTCAACGAGGCTTATCTGGACACCAAGGCCGAAAAGTCGGGGCACCTGCTGTGACGCCCGAGGATCTGGTCCTGACGCCGCAGGGGTTGCGCTATCGCGGGCGGCTGTTTCCCTGCAGCATCGGCAAGCGCGGCGTGACGCGCGACAAGCGCGAGGGCGACGCTGCCACGCCTGCGGGGGTGATGCGGATCACGGGCCTGTGGTATCGCCCCGACCGGCTGGCGCGGCCCGCGTCCTGGGCGCAGCCCATCGGGCCGGGCGATCTGTGGTGCGATGCGCCCGACCATCCGGCTTACAACCACCAGGCCCGAGCGCCCTTGGCTGCAAGCCATGAAAAGCTGCGCCGGGCCGATCCGCTCTATGACCTGATCCTGACCACCGACTGGAACTGGCCTGACGCGGTGCCAGGCCGTGGCTCGGCAATCTTTCTGCATCAGTGGCGCAGGCCTGGGTTCGGGACCGAGGGCTGCATCGCCTTCGCGCGTCCGCACCTGATCTGGATTGCAGCCCGTGCGCGGCCAGGAACGCGGGTGATCGTGCCGAAGTAGGGCGGCTGCCGGATTTGTCCCGCGACAAATCCCGCCGCGCAAGCCCAGTCAGGCGCGGCGGGATTGCTGGTGCCACGCTTGGTGGCGCGCCCCTTGCCCCGCGCCTGGCGGCTTCGGGCAATCGGTCCGGGCAAATGCCCACTGGACATTCGCCTGCCGGACCTCTCCGCTAAAGCGCGTTCCGGGGCATCGGCAACTCGCCCCGGTTATAGGGCCCCCAATCCGTCACCTCGGGATAGAACTGCCTGCGCCAGGCGCGGACGCGCGGGTTCATGCGCCGCCGCCACAAGGGCGGGATCGTGGCCACGAAGGTCATCGCCGGATAGCCGAAGGGCAGTTGCGGTGCCTCGTCCTTGCCGTAGGTCTGCAGCAGGGGAAAGCGCCGGTCGGGCTTGTAGTGGTGGTCCGAATGGCGTTGCAGGTTGATCAGCAGCCAGTTCGAGGCCCTGTGGCTGGCGTTCCAGCTGTGGCGCGGCAGGATATGTTCATAGCGACCGTGGCCCAGATGCTTGCGCGTCAGGCCGTAATGTTCGACGTAGTTCGTCAGCTCCAACTGCCAGATCGCCACGAAGGCCTGGAAGACGAACAGGCCCAGTCCCTGCAGGCCGCCCAGCAGCAGCGCCAGCCCCAGCATCGCCCCTTGCAGCATCGCATAGCGCCAGAAGGGGTTGCGCCGGTCCCACGGCCTGCGTCCGGCCCGCGCCAGCAGCCGGGCTTCGGCCCGCCATGCGCTGCGCGGACCTTGCCACAAGACCCGCCAGAAAAACCCGTAGAACCCCTCGTTATAGCGGGCAGATACTGTATCGCGGGGGGTGGATACCCAGGCGTGATGGACCAGCAGATGCTCGGTCCGGAAATGCGAATAGAGCGTCGAGGCCAGCAGCAGGTCGCCCATCCAGCGTTCCACGGCCGTCTTCTGGTGCAGCAGTTCGTGCGCATAGACCATGCCGATGGTCCCCGACAGCACCCCCAGGCCAAAGAACAGGCCCAGCTTTTCCAGCCCCGACAAATGCCCTGCATGGGTCGCATACCAGATGCAGCCGAAGATCGCGGCGAATTGCAGGGGGAACCAGATCACCGTGACCGCACGGTGCCAGAAAAGCCGCGCGGTTTCCGTTTGCGGATCGGGGTTTGCCTCACTCGTCCCAAGCACGCCGTCCAGGGCCGTGGTCAGATACCAGGCATAGGCGGGCAGCAGCATGAACCAGAACCCGCCCCAGGCCGCCGCCAGAACAACCAGCGGCAGCATGACCACGGACATCCAGAAGGGCGCGGCGGGCGGCAATCTGCCTTGGGTTGAATCGCTCATGCCCGCGATCTTATGCGGCGATCTCGGCCTGCGCCATATCCCAGACCTTGCGCATCAGGCCCGGCAGCGCCTCTCGGTCGATACGGTGCAGGGGCACAAGGTGGCCGCGCGCGGGCGCCGCGTCCAGATCGCCGAGCATCACCTGCAGGGACAGGTTGAAATGGGTGAAGACATGGCGGACATGGCCGATCTCCCTCCAGTCGGCCTGTCCCGGCGGCGGCAGGTCGCGCCCGTCCCAATGCGCCGACGGGAAGGCCAGCGTGCCGCCCAGGAGGCCTTTCGCCGGACGTTCCTCGAACAGCACCGCGTCGCCTTGGCGAGCGACCCAGGCGACGCCGGTCCGGTCGGGCTTGGCAGCCTTGGGCGACTTGCGCGGCAGGCTGGCGGCGATGCCTTGGGCGCGGGCGTCGCAGTCGTGGATCAGCGGGCAGATGCCGCAAGCCGGGCTGCGCGGCGTGCAGATCGTGGCGCCTAGGTCCATCACCGCCTGCGCATAATCGCCGGGCCGCTGCCGGGGCGTCAGCCTGTCCGCAAGCGCCACCAGTTCGGGCTTAGCCGCGGGCAGGGGCGTTTCGACCGCGAACAGCCGCGAGACCACCCGTTCCACGTTTCCATCGACCACGGTTTCCGGCGCGTCATAGGCGATCGCCGCGATCGCGGCCGAGGTATAAGCCCCGATCCCCGGCAGCGCCTGCAGCCCTTCGCGCGTTGTGGGAAAGCCGCCCGCAGCGGCCACCGCGCGGGCGCAGGCCAGCAGATTGCGGGCGCGGGCGTAATAGCCAAGCCCGGCCCATTCCGCCATGACTTGCGCATCGGGCGCCGACGCCAGATCCTGCACCGTCGGCCACAGCGTCGTGAATCGTTCGAAATAAGCCTTTACCGCCGCGACCGTGGTCTGTTGCAGCATCACCTCGGACAGCCAGATGCGGTAAGGGTCGGGCGCTTCCCCGCCAGGCGGCACCCGCCAGGGCAGGACGCGCGCGTGATGGTCATACCAGTCCAGAAGTTGCGGGGCGATCACCCGGATGTCACGCAATTATCAATCCCTTGTCCTGTCGCCGCGCTTTCATCCCGGCGCGGGCCTGATTAAGGATATGGGCGTGACACCGCATCAGGCAAAGATGGGCACCAGGCAATGAAGGCGCAGCCGCCCGACCGTACCCGCAACCCCATGGCACGCCGCAGACGCGGCTTCCAGCAGGCGTCGATCCTGCTGGCCGACCGGGTGCAGAAGGCGGCCGAGGGGCGTGGCTTCGCCGTGGCCCGCCTGCTGACCCATTGGCCCGAGATCGCCGGCCCCCAGCTTTCCGCCATGACCCGCCCGGTGCGCGTCAGCCACCAGCGGGGCGGCTTTGGCGCGACGCTGACGCTGCTGACCACCGGCCCTGCCGCGCCGTTGGTCGAAATGCAGCTGCCGCAACTGCGCGAACGGGTCAATGCCTGCTATGGCTACAACGCCGTGCAGCGCATCGTGCTGACCCAGACCGCCGCCACGGGCTTTGCCGAAGGCCGTGCCGTCTTTGCCGCGGCCCCTGCCCAGCCTGCCGCGCCCGATCCGCAGGTCCGCCAGCAGGCAGACCAGATCGCCAGCCAGTTCGACGATCCCGCCCTGGCCGAGGCCATCGCCCGGCTGGCCCTGAACATTGCAACCAAACGACACCGGAACCACCGAAAGGATTTTCCATGCTGATCCGTTCTGCCGCCGCCGCACTGGCCATCGCCATCGCCGCCCCTGCCGCGATGGCCCAGGATGCCGCCCCTGCGGCCCAGGCGGAAGCCCTGCCCGACATCGCGCTTGGCGCCGATGACGCACCGCTGACCATCGTGGAATATGCCAGCTTCACCTGCGGGCATTGCGCCAACTTCCACGAGGAAAACTGGCCCAAGCTGAAGGCCGAATATGTCGATACCGGCAAGGTCAAGTTCATCCAGCGTGACGTGTATTTCGACCAGCCGGGCCTGTGGGCGGGTGTGCTGGCGCGCTGCGGCGGCGACGACAAGTATTACGCCGTGTCAGACATGCTGTTTGACGAACAGGAACAATGGCTGGCCGGCGGCACGGGCGAGGAGATCGCCGCGAACCTGCGCAAGATCGGCCTGAAAGCGGGCATGACCGAGGAACAGATGACCGCCTGCTGGGAAGACACCGCCAAGGCCGAACAGCTGATCGCGACCTTCCAGCAAAATGCCAGTGCCGACCAGATCGAGGCCACGCCGACCTTCATCATCGGCGGCGAAAAGGTCATGAACCAGCCCTGGGACGACATGAAGCAGGTGATCGAGGGCAAGTTGGCCGAGGCTGCCCAGTAAGCCAAGCCTCGTGGCCCGTCCACCGGGCGGGCCATGATCCCGATTCATCTAGGAATTGCTTTTTGTCAAACCGGGCCGCATCCTTCGCCTGCGCCGTTGCGGCGCATGGCACAAGGGACAATTGCCCATGATCAAAGAGTTCCGTGAATTCATCGCCCGAGGCAACGTGATCGACCTGGCGGTCGGGATCATCATCGGCGCGGCCTTTACGTCCATCGTGAGTTCTCTCGTCGAGGACCTGATCAACCCGATCCTGGGCCTGCTGACCGGCGGCATCGACTTCACGAACAAGTATATTGTCCTGTCCGGCACCGTCCCCGACGGCGCAAGCCTTGCCGCGGCGCGCAATTCCGGGGCGGCCATCTTCGCCTATGGGTCCTTCCTGATGGCGGTGCTGAACTTCCTTATCATCGCTTGGGCGGTGTTCCTGCTGGTCAAGGTGGTGAACCGCCTGCAACGCGCAGCCTTGCGCCAGAAAGTGGAGGAACCCGCCCCCGCCGGTCCCACCCAGGAAGAACTGCTGGCCCAGATCCGCGACCTGCTGGCCGACCGTGCCACGATGGCGGATTATCCGCTGCCCAGGCCGTGACGGGTGCCGGCGCGGGCACCGCGCCGGGCCGGGCCGGTTCCTATCCAGCCAGAAGCTGATCGGGCGTGATGGCCTCCAGCCCCAGGGCCTCGCCCACGGGGGGCGAGGTCAGGCGCCCGCCATGCGTCGAAAGGCCCGCGCGCAGATGGGGGTCCTCCAGCACCGCCTGTCGCCAGCCCTTGTCCGCCAGGGCCAGCAGGAAGGGCAGCGTCGCGTTGCCAAGCGCCTGGGTCGAGGTTCGCGCAACCGCCCCCGGCATGTTCGCCACGCAGTAATGGACCACCCCGTCGACCTCGTAGATCGGATCCTGGTGCGTGGTCGCGCGCGAGGTTTCGAAACAGCCGCCCTGGTCGATAGCCACGTCCACCAGCACCGAGCCCGGCTGCATGGTGGACAACTGGTCCCGTGTCACCAGCTTGGGGGCCGCGGCGCCGGGAATCAGCACCGCCCCGATCACCATGTCGGCCGTGCGGATCAGTTCGGCCGTTGCCGCCGCGCTGGAATATTGCGTGGTCAGGCGCCCCATGAAGATGTCGTCAAGATATGACAGCCGCGCGACCGACCGGTCGGTGACGGTGACATTTGCGCCCATGCCCACCGCCACGCGCGCCGCCGCCGTGCCCACCACGCCGCCGCCGATGATGACGACATTGGCGGGCCTGACGCCCGGCACGCCGCCCAGCAGCACGCCGCGCCCGCCATTGGCCTTTTGCAGCGCCCAGGATCCGACCTGCGGGGCCAGCCGCCCCGCAACCTCGGACATCGGCGCCAGCAGGGGCAACCCGCCCCGCGCATCGGTCACGGTTTCATAGGCGATGGCGGTCACGCCCGAACCCAGCAACTCGCGCGTCTGGTCGGGGTCGGGCGCAAGGTGCAGATAGGTGAACAGCACCTGGCCCTCGCGCAGCATCGCGCGTTCGGCGGGTTGCGGTTCCTTGACCTTCACGATCATCTCGGCCCCGTCGAAGACCGATTTCGCATCCGGTGCGATACTGGCCCCGGCAGCGGCATAGTCCTCATCCGTGAAGCCCGCGCCAAGCCCCGCGCCGGTTTCCACCAGCACGCTGTGGCCGCGTCCCACGACCTCGGTCACGGCGGCGGGGGTCATGCCCACGCGGAACTCCTGCGGCTTGATTTCCTTCGGGCAACCGATCTTCATGCATTCCTCCCATGCTTTGGGAAAGTGTCGCACCGATCCGCTGCAAGATGCTGCGAAGCTGGGACCGTATCGGCAGCGCCCGCGAAACAAACCGCTGGCTTTCGACAGTTCTGGCGAAGAATATCCGGCCATGTCCGAACTTGATGCAATAGACCGCCGGATCCTTGCCCTTCTTCAGAAAGAGGGGCGAATCAGCAATGCCGAACTGGCGCTGCGCGTCCACCTGTCGCCCTCGGCCTGCCACCGCCGGGTCCAGCGGCTTGAGGAGACGGGCGTGATCCACGGCTATGTCGCGCTTCTGGATGCGCGCAAGCTGCGGCGCCAGACCACCGTCTTCGTGGAAATCACCCTGTCGGGCCAGGCGGACGAGGTGCTGGAAGCCTTCGAAAAGGGGGTGCGCGCGATCCCCGACGTGCTGGAATGCCACCTGATGGCGGGAACAGCCGATTACCTGCTGAAGATCGTGGTCGAGGATACCGACGACTTCGCCCGCATCCACCGCCAGCACCTGGCCCGCCTGCCGGGCGTGGCGCAGATGCATTCGTCATTCGCGCTGCGCACGGTGTTCCGCACCACGGCGATCCCGGTGTGACAATGTTGCGTCGACACTTGTTGTCGCTGCTGGCCGCGTCCCTGGCGACGCCCGCATTGGCGCAGCCTAGGCGCGACCTGCCGCCCGCAATCGACGATCCGCGCGCCAGCCACTTCGCCTTTGGCCCCGAGGGCGACCAGTGGCGGATCTTTGTGGGCCTGCCGAAGGTTCCGCCGCCGCCGCAAGGCTATTCGGTCATCCTGTCGCTGGACGGCGGCACGACCTTTCCGCATCTGTGGCATCATCGCGAAACCCGCGGGCGTGATGCGCCGGTCATCCTGGTCGGCATCAGCTATGAAAACGCGAACCGCCGCTGGCGCGACCTGACCTCGCGCGCGATGGCGCCGGTCGCGCCGATCCTGTTCTATCGCGCCCCGCCCGCCGACCGGCCGACTGGCGGACGCGAGGCCTTCCTGTCCATGATCGCCGATGAATTGCTGCCGGAACTCGCCCGCCGCCACCCGCTGGAACTGAGTGACATGACGATCTACGGCCATTCGCTGGGCGGGCTGTTCGTCCTGCACGCGCTGTTCACCCGCCCCCACCTGTTCTCACGCTACGTGGCAGCCGATCCATCGGTCTGGTGGAACGCGGGCGAATCGCAGCGCGAGGCCGCAGCCTTTGCGGGCGGGGTCGCGGCGGCGGGCGGGACGGTCGATCCGGGGATCCAGGTGATGATCGCCCAGGCCGGGCGGGCGCGGCAGAACCATCCGCATGATCCGACATCGCTGGTGCGGATCCTGTCGGGGGTCCCGGGGCTGGAGGTTCTTTATCGTCCCTATCTGCGGGAAGATCACGGATCGCTGATGGGGCCGTCGACGGCGGATGCGATGGATCTGCACCTGTGGCGGTAAACGCAAACCCCCGCGGCTTGCGCTGCGGGGGTTTGACGGAAACGCGGATCGCGTCGCCTTACAGTGCGCCTTCGCGCTGTGCCTTTTTACGGGCCAGCTTGCGGGCGCGGCGGACGGCCTCGGCCTGTTCCCGGGCCTTCTTGACCGACGGCTTCTCGAAATGCTGCCGAAGCTTCATTTCGCGGAACACACCCTCGCGCTGAAGTTTTTTCTTCAGCGCACGGAGCGCCTGTTCGACGTTGTTGTCGCGAACATTGACCTGCATGTGGTTGTCACCACCTTCCTAGGTTAGAGTTGCAAGATTGCAGGATGCGCCCCCCTATCAGGCCAAGGCGCACTTGTCCAGACAGGAGGCCGCCCATGACCCGAACCGACCGCGATGCCCTGCTTGACGCCGCCCTGACCCATGTCCCGTTCGAGGGGATGAACGACCGGGCCCTGATGGCGGGGGCGCGCGACCTGAACATGTCGCCCGACCTGGCGCGGGTTCATTTCCCGCAGGGCGGTGCAGGCCTGGCCGCGGCTTATCACCGCCGCGCCGATGCGATGCTGCGCGACAGCCTGGACCAAACGCCCCCCGGGGGCCGCTTCCGCGACCGCGTGGCCGAGGCGATCTGGCGGCGCCTGATGCTGGTCGATGCCGAACTGGTCCGCGCGGGCGCGGCCACGCTGTCGCTGCCGCAGAATGCCGCCCTTGCGGCGCGGCTGGTCTGGGAAACGGCGGATGTGATCTGGACCGGCCTCGGCGACGGGTCGCGCGACGTGAACTGGTATTCCAAGCGCGCCACCCTGTCCGCCGTGATCAGCGCCACCGTCCTGTTCTGGCTGGGCGACGATTCGGCCGACCATCGGGAAACCCGCGCCTTCATCGACCGGCGCATCGATGGCGTGATGCGGTTTGAGCAGGTGAAATCGACCTTGCGCAAGCTGCCGGGGGCGGAAAAGCTGGCGCAGATGGCGTTCGGCTGGATCCGGGCGCCCGGCTCGCGCGATCTGCCCGGTCGCACCCGCCCGTAAGGAGAAACGATGTTCCCTGATGCCATGAAAGCGATCGAGATCGCCGGCCCCGGCGGTCCGGACATGCTGAAGCCCGCCAGCCGCCCCGTCCCGGTGCCCCGCCACGACCAGATCCTGATCCGCGTGGCCTATGCGGGGGTGAACCGTCCCGATGTCCTGCAACGCCAAGGCAGCTATGCACCGCCGCCCGATGCATCGGACCTGCCGGGGCTTGAAGCCTCGGGCGAGATTGTCGGCATGGGCGCGGGCGTGACCCGCTGGAAAAAGGGCGAACAGGTCTGCGCGCTGCTGCCGGGCGGCGGCTATGCGGAATATGCCGTCTGCCACGCCGACCATGCGCTGCGCATCCCCTATGGCCTGGGCTTGCGCGAAGGCGCCTGCCTGCCGGAAACGGCCTTCACGGTCTGGTCCAATGTCGTAACCCGCGGCGGGCTGACGGGGGGCGAGAAGTTCCTGGTCCATGGCGGCAGTTCGGGGATCGGGATGATGGCGATCCAGATCGCCCGCGCCTTGGGCGCCCGGGTCTTCGCGACCGCCGGCAGCGCCGAGAAATGCGCGGCCATTGCAGCGCTTGGGGCAACCCCGATCAACTACCGCTCCGAAGATTTCACCAAGGTCATGGCGGCCGAGGACGGCGCGGACCTGATCCTGGACATGGTAGGCGGCAGCTACATCGCCAGGAACGTCAAGGCCCTGGCGCCGGACGGCCGGCTGGTCATGATCGCCTTCCTCGAAGGGCCTAAGGTCGAACTGAACTTCGCCCCCATCATGACCAAGCGGCTGACCGTGACCGGCTCGACCCTGCGCCCGCAGTCCGACGCCGCCAAGGCCGAAATCGCCGAGGCTCTGCGCAAGCAACTGTGGCCGCTGATCTCGGCCGGGTCGGTCAGGGTCAGCATTGACAGCGAGTTCGCCCTGGACGACGCGGCCAAGGCCCATCGCCGCATGGAAAGCAGCCAGCATATCGGCAAGATCGTCATGAAAGTGGCGGGCAATGGCGCATGAGGCGCGGGCAGGTGCCTCCGGCGGGGATATTTGACGCACAGAAGATGAGACAGGCACACAGACCTTGCGGGCACCCGTCCCCAAGGTCTGTGGCATCTCCTGTGGCGGCCATCGGCGTCCCCGCCTGTTCCGCGCACCCAGTCTTGCATTGAGGTCTTAAGGCAGGGTTAAGGCCGCATCTTCTGTGGAAAAATATCCCGGGGGAGGCCTGCAGGGCCGGGGGCAGCGCCCCCTTCTTCAGCGAGTCTTTTCCATCAGCAGGCGGGGACGGGAACAGTCTTGTCGCGCGTCGGGGGCGCAGTCGCGGGGCCGCAGGTCGCGGGTCAGGCAGATGCGCACCTCGGCCAGGGCTTCGGCCTTGCAGGTGACGGTGATGCCGTCGGGGGACAGGCGAGGATTGGCTTCAAGGAAGGCTTCCTCGACCACCTGGGGCGGCAGGGTGATGTCGCGGGGCAGGTCGTCGAAGGGGGCGGGGATACGGACCATCTCGGCCGCTTCTCGCATCGTGGCATAGTATTGGCTTGCCGAAAGACCGGAACAACGGCCGTGCTTCTGCCACTGGTACAAGGCCAGCCCCGGCGACATCAGGTCGTCCATGGCCTGGGTTTGGCGCCGCGACGGATCTCGTTCGGTCGTGTCGCAGCGATCAGGCCAACCCTGTTCGTATTGCGGCCAAAGACCGTGAACCGTGAAGTCCAGCCCGCTGCCCCGGTCGCATTCCCTGGCCTCGCGGTCGTCGCCGGTCGCGCGGCACCAGCTCGGCTGCCAGCTGAGCGCGAGGATGTAATAGTCGAACTCGCCCGCGACATCCTGCGCAGGGGCAGCGTGTGGAGAAAGGATCAGCGCAAGGGCGGCAAGTAGGGCGTGTTTCATCCCGCCACCATGCCCCGGCAGGCGGGCGCCGTCCACGACCCTTGCGAATCCTCTTTTCCCCAGCCGCCAGAATCGCTATATCAGCCGTCAATTCCCCCCGAAAACGAGGAATGGCACCCCGCCAAAAGCCGTTTTACCGGTCTGAGACCTGCTGTTCGGGGCAGACATGCGAAGGAGATTGACATGAGCAAGCCTTTGATGGCCAAGGCGACCGCCGTCTGGCTGGTGGACAATACCACGCTGAGCTTCAAGCAGATCGGAGACTTCTGCGGCCTGCACGAACTGGAAGTGCAGGGCATCGCCGACGGCGACGTGGCAGCGGGCGTCAAGGGCTATGACCCGGTCGCGTCCCACCAGCTGGACCCCGAGGAGATCCGCAAGGGCGAAGCCAGCCCCGCCTACAAGCTGCGCCTGAAGCACAACCCCGCCGCCGAGGGCGAGGAAAAGCGCCGAGGCCCGCGCTATACGCCCCTGTCCAAGCGCCAGGACCGTCCGAACGCGATCCTGTGGCTGGTGAAGTTCCATCCCGAACTGCCGGACGCGGCCATCGCCAAGCTGGTGGGCACCACGAAGCCCACGATCGCATCCATCCGCGAACGGACCCACTGGAACATCCAGAACATGCAGCCGATCGACCCGGTTGCCTTGGGCCTGTGCCGCCAGACCGAACTGGACGCCGCCGTCCAGAAAGCCGCCAAGAAGGCCGCTGCCAATGGCGAGGTGATGAGCGACGACGAACGCCGCAAGCTGGTCAGCACCGAGACCTCGCTGTCGATGAGCGACGAGCCGCGCCTGCCCTCGTCGATGGCGGGGCTTGAAAACTTCTCGCTGACGCGGGACGAGCCGAAGGAAGCCGAGCCGGACCTGGATGCCGACAGCTTCTTCAACCTGCCCGACCGGGACGAGGATGAGGGCGAGGACGGGGATCGCTGATCCCGCCCGGGGCCGCATGAAAAAGGGCCGGTGCGTCGATGCGCACCGGCCCTTCTTTTTTTAGCAGGCGATCAGGCCCGGCCACGCACCAGGCGCACAATCCAGATCAGGATACAGGCGCCGATCACGGCAACGATAAGCTGTCCGATGATGCTTCCTTCCCCGCTGCTGCCCAGCAGCATGTCGAACAGGAAGTTACCGATCAGCGCGCCGACGATGCCGACGATGATGTTCATCAGCAGCCCGGTATCCGTCTTCATGATCTTTTCGGCGATCCAGCCCGCGATCGCGCCCAGGATGATCGACAGAATCCAGCCAAAACCTTCCATGACTTTCCCTTTCCATGATGACCCCGGACAGCACGACGACCGGGGTCTTGCCCATTCAATGCCGGCGGAACCCATTGCGTTCCGCAAGCCGTGGAACTTGTGTGGAAAATGTCACACCGACAGGCAGATGTATTTCAGCTCGAGATAGTCGTCCATGCCGTGGCGGCTGCCCTCGCGGCCCAGGCCTGACTGCTTGACGCCGCCAAAGGGCGCCACCTCGGTCGAGATGATGCCGGTGTTAACGCCGACGATGCCGTATTCCAAGGCTTCCTGCACGCGAGTGATGCGGCCGATGTCGCGGGCATAGAAATAGGAAGCCAGCCCGAAGATCGTGTCATTGGCCTTGGCGATGACCTCGTCTTCGGTCTCGAACCGGAACAGGGGGGCCAGGGGGCCGAAGGTTTCTTCGGTCGCGACCTTCATGCGGTCGGTGACGCCGGTCACGACGGTGGGCTTGAAGAACAGCCCCTCCATCCGCTCGCCCCCCGTGACGACCTGCCCGCCGCCGTCCAGAACGTCGCGGATATGTTCCTCGACCTTCTCGACCGCGTCCTTGTTGATGAGGGGGCCGGTGGTCACGCCGTCTTCCAGCCCGTCGCCCACGCGCAGCTTGTCCACTGCCGCCGCCAGCTTCTGCGCGAAGGCGTCATAGACAGCTGACTGGACATAGATGCGGTTGGCGCAAACGCAGGTCTGGCCGTTGTTGCGGAACTTGGACGCCATCGCACCTTCGACCGCCGCATCCAGGTCGGCATCGGCGAAGACGATGAAGGGCGCATTTCCGCCCAGTTCCATGGAGCATTTCATCACCTGGTCGGCGGCCTGGCGCAAAAGGATCCGACCCACCTCGGTCGAGCCGGTGAAGGTCAGCTTGCGGACCAGCGGGTTCTCGCAGAACTCCTTGCCGATGTCGCTGCTGCGCGACGAGGTGATGACCGACAGGATCCCTTTGGGCAGGCCTGCGCGTTCACCAAGCACCGCCATGGCAAGCGCAGACAGCGGGGTTTCCGCCGCCGGCCGGGCGACGAAGCCGCAGCCC
>JAPSIP010000250.1 GCA_031178645.1 Paracoccus sp. (in: a-proteobacteria)
CCATCACGGACCGGCGGGGCGTGGGGCTGACGAATGTCTGGAACGGCGGCCACATGTCGATCATGCGCGCCGCCGCCCGCGATCCGCGGGTGGAGCGCATTCTGGTCGATCCCGTTGCCAAGGTCGCCATGTGCCAGATGGAGCGCGGCGACCGATCCTGGCTGCGCAAGGTCCGGCCCATCGATGCCCATAACTATCACTTCCATGTCCGGCTGGCCTGTCCGCGCGGATCGATCTGCGACCGCCAGGATCCGCCGCCCCCGGGCGACGGCTGCGCCGAGGCCGCCGAATGGATCAAGAACCGCATCGATCCCAGCCGCGTGAAGCCCACGCCGCCGGATCCGAACTATCGCCATCCCCGGACCTTCCGCCTTTCCGAATTGCCCAGCCAATGCCGAACCGTCGCCGGCGCGCCCTAGGCGCGTTCCTGTCGCTGTTCCTGATCGCGGCCGGCGCCCCTGCGCCGGCCGCGTCGCTGGAATATGTGGGCACCTTTGTCTGGTCGGGCGATGACGACAGCTTCGGCGGCTTTTCCGGCATCGAGATCAACGACGACGGCAGCCGCTTCCATGCCCTGACCGACCGGGCCCATCTCTACTGGGGCAGCATCGAGCGGGATTCGCAGGGCGTCATCCGCGCGATGAATACGGCCGGACGCGCGCATCTGAAGGACAGCAAGGGCCGCCCCCTGCCCCCAGGCTATACCGGCGACAGCGAAGGGCTGGCCATTGGCCAAGATGGCCGCATCTGGGTCAGCTTCGAGGGGCTGGACCGCGTCGCCCTTTATGCCGATCCGGACGCACGGGCCAGGCCCATGAAACCGCCGCCCAAGCTGCCGGGGATGCGCCTCAATACCGGGCTCGAGGCGGTGGCGATCCGCGACGGCACGCTTTATGCGGTCCCCGAACGGTCGGGATCCGAGGCCGAACCCTTCCCGATCCT
This sequence comes from Paracoccus sp. (in: a-proteobacteria), assembly GCA_031178645.1. Taxonomy (GTDB): domain Bacteria; phylum Pseudomonadota; class Alphaproteobacteria; order Rhodobacterales; family Rhodobacteraceae; genus Paracoccus. The sequence goes on from JAPSIP010000250.1 coordinate 943, forward strand.
GACCTTCCGCGACAACCGCTGGGGCCGGGCCGGAGAGATCCGCCGCGACCCCCGCTGGCTGGCCGTGGGCGCCGATTTCGGCCCCGACGGCTGGTTCTACCTGCTGGAGCGCGACTTCCAGGGTATCCTGGGCTTTGCCTCGCGCGTCCGGCGGATGCAACTGACCGAAAACGGCCCGGTGAACGAGGAAATCCTCCTGACCACCCGGCCCCTGCAATACGACAACCTCGAAGGGATCGCGGTCTGGCACGACGGGCAGGGGATCAGGCTGACGATGATCTCGGACGACAACTTCCTGTTCGTGCAGCGCACCGAACTGGTCGAATACCGGCTGCGCGACTGAGGGCATCTTGCGTCCCGCGATGGCCGGGGGCGCTTCGCCCCCCGGACCCCCCGAGGATATTTGCGCACAGAAGATCGGGCCGCCGCGATTGACAAGGCACCCGGCCTGCGCCTAAGGCCCGCGCTGTCCCGCATCCGCGGGGCCGAGTTGTTCCGCGACCTTGTAAAACGGAAACCATCAATGACCCGCTATCTGCCCGGCATCCTTGCCATGGCCATCATCGTCGTGGCCTCGAACATCCTTGTGCAATTCACGGTCGGCAACTGGCTGACCTGGGGCGCCTTCACCTATCCCTTCGCCTTTCTTGTCACCGAGGTGATGAACCGCGTCTATGGTCCCGCCGCAGCACGCCGTGTCGTGCTGGTGGGCTTTGTCATCGGCGTGATCTGTTCGGTCATCGCCGCCGGCCTGGACAAGACGACCATCCGAATCGCCATCGGCTCGGGCGCAGCCTTCTTGATCGCGCAACTGGTCGACATCCTTGTCTTCAACGCCCTGCGGCAGCGCCGCTGGTGGGTGGCGCCGCTGACCTCGTCCTCGGTCGGATCGGTGCTGGATACGGCGATCTTCTTCACCATCGCCTTCACCGCGGCCCTGCCCCATGACGCCAATACGGGCTGGGCGAACGAGGCCGTTCCGCTGCTTGGTCAAGGACCGGTCACCGCGCTGTGGGTTTCCTTGGCAACTGCCGACTGGATGGTCAAGATGAGTCTGGCCATACTGACCCTTGTGCCCTTCCGCATCATCGTGCGCAATTTGTTGCGAGCCGAGCGAACAATCTGATTGACACGGGTCCGATCTGTGGCAGGCTTTCCCTATAACGGCAACACATTGAAAGGAGGTGGTCCAGTGTCGAGAGTGATATTGGAGAGAGGTGTCGGAACAGTCAGGGGGGCCGTGGCCTGAGGGCAGCCCCGAGGGTCGTAAACCCTGGTTGGGACCGGATGCTTACCCATCCCTAACCGGACCATCTCCGTGGATCTCGCGGGCCGCCTTGATCTAGGGCGGCCCGTTCCTTTTGGCCCGTTTGTCGGCCTTTCTGCCGGGGCGGCTTGCCTTGGACGCTCCGATGGGGGACTGCTTGCCCCCGTTCCCGTCAAAGCCAAGGGCCCGCCATGTCTGATCCCCACGCACGCCTTGGCGCCGCCTTCAACATGCGGGGCGCCGTCTTCATGGTGCTGTCCATGGCGGGCTTCGCGGTCGAGGATTCGCTGCTCAAGCTTGCGGCGGTAAGCCTGCCGCCGGGCCAGGTCCTGATCACCTTCGGTGTCCTTGGCACCGCGACCTTTGCCGCCCTTGCTTTGCTGGCGGGCGAAGCGCCACTGACCCGCGCCATGCTGGGCCGCGCCATGGTGCTGCGGTCGCTGTCCGAGGTGACGGGCCGGCTGTTCTACATGCTGGCAATCGCCCTGACGCCGCTGTCCACGGCATCCGCAATTTTACAAGCCACGCCGCTGGTGGTGATGGTGGGCGCCGCCATGCTGTTTGGCGAAAGCATCGGGCCGCGCCGCTGGCTGGCGGTGGCCCTGGGCTTCGGGGGCGTCCTGCTGATCCTGCGGCCGGGAACGGACGGTTTCGGAACCCTGTCGCTGCTGGCGATCATGGCGATGCTGGGATTTGCGGGACGTGACCTGGCAACCCGTGCCGCGCCCGTTTCGCTGTCCTTCCGGCAGCTGGGCGTGGTGGGCTTTTCCATGCTGATCGTGGCGGGGCTGATCGTCTTGCCCTTTGGCGGCCCCATGACCGCGCCGGATGGCGCGACCTTGGCAGGTCTTCTCGCGGCTGCGGCGGCGGGGGTCTGTGCCTATACATTCCTGACCGTGGCGATGCG
>JAPSIP010000020.1 GCA_031178645.1 Paracoccus sp. (in: a-proteobacteria)
ATGCCTGCATTGCCGCCTTGTTCCCGGTCCAGATCGGCGCGCAGCCCCGTGGCGCCCGGCCAGGGCGAAAAGAAGCTGCCGCCCAGAACAGCGTCAAGCACCGCCGAATGCCGCGTCAGATAGGCCGCCAGCCCCGGTGCGCTGCCGCAGATGTCGACCAGCAGGTCGATCAGCTGGGGATTGGCCTCGAATAGCGAAAACAGCTGCACCCCTGCCGGAAGGGAGGACAGGAAGCCGTCGAAGCGGCCCAGCGCCTCGTCCGGGTGGCCGGTGCGGGCTAGGCGCGACAGCAGTTCCGGCTCGACCCGCTTGAAGATCTGCTGGGCGCGGGTGGATCGCAACGCGGGATAGGTCAGCCAGCGGTCGATGATCGCCTGCGAATCGGCCGAGATCGTGGGACGCTGCACCGTCTCGCCCGGGGCAAAGAAGCTTTCGGTCAGTTCATGGACGCATTCCAGCCGCCCGCGCAACGTCGCGCACCAGGCATCCGGATCGCCTTCGCCCATCATGGCCGCGATCACCGATATCCCGGTTTCATCCTTTGGCAAGCAATGGGTCTGGGCGTCGTTGACCATCTGGATGCGGTGTTCGATGTCGCGGTGGCGGCGATAGTGGTCGGCCAGCTCCTGCGCCACATCCGGAGGGATCCAGCTTTTCTCGGCCAAAGCCATCAGGCCGCCCACCGTGTCGCGCTGCCGCAGGCCGGGATCGCGGCCGCCGGCGATCAACTGGCGGGTCTGGGTGAAAAACTCGATCTCGCGGATGCCGCCCCGGCCCAGCTTCATGTTGTGGCCGGGGATCTCCAGCCTTCCGCCCAGGCCCTTGTGGTCGCGGATCCGCAGGCGCATGTCATGGGCGTCCTGGATTGCCGCGAAATCCAGGTGCTTGCGCCAGACGAAGGGCCGCAATTCGCGCAGGAACCGTTCGCCCGCCGCGATGTCGCCTGCCGCAGCCCGCGCCTTGATGAAGGCCGCGCGTTCCCAGGTACGGCCCTCGGCCTCGTAATAGGCAAGCGCGGCAGCGGCCGAGAGGCAGACCGGCGTGACCGCGGCATCGGGTCGCAGGCGCAGGTCGGTGCGGAAGACATAGCCGTGTTCGGTCACGTCGGACAGCATCGTGGCCATCTTGCGCGTGGCGCGGATCAGCGCAGCGCGGGCGTCCTGCTGGTCGGCATCGGCATAGGCGGTGTCGTCGAACAGCACGATCAGGTCGATGTCGGAGCTGTAGTTCAATTCTCGCGCGCCGCCCTTGCCCATTGCCAGGGCGAAGATCCCGCCCGCATCCGCATCGCTTGGCGGCAGCTTGCCGCGACGGCGTTCCTGGGCGACTTGCGCTCGCAAGGCCAGATCGACGGCTCGGTCTGCCAGATCGGACAGCGCGCCCGTCACCTGTTCCAGCGTCCAGACCCCGCCCAGATCGGCAAGCGCGGTCTGCAGCGCGACCCGGCGCTTGGCGCGGCGCAGAGCCACTGCCAGATCGTCGGCGGACAGATCCTCGAATCCCGCGGTTTCACGCGCGACCACAGTGTCGTGGTCCAGCGCGCCCGGCAGCCAGTCCGCTTCCTTTTGCAGAAGCCCTGCGAGATAGGGGCTGCACCCCGCCACACCGGCGATCAGCGCCGACAGGCGGGAATCAAGCGGCGGCAACTGCGCCAGAACGTGCTGCGCGCGGTCGGGGTCAAGGGTGATGGGCTGGCGGGTGATGCGGGCGGCGAAATCCATGCGCGGCAGACTAGCCTAAGCCCTTGTCCCGTCAACGGCTGGCACCCAGATCGGTTCAAGGTTTAACCCTTTCGCGGCTTGGCGGGTGAAACAATCATTGTTAGGCTTTCGCGAAATCAACAGGTGGGCATACGGATCCTTTTTGGCGCATGATCAGTTTCGCAACGACAATCCGCCATAAGGGCCTGCGCTGATGCGCCATACCCTGCCCCATGCGCCGCAATTCTATGTGACGGCCCCGCAGCCATGCCCCTATCTGCATGGCCGGGCCGAGCGGAAGCTTTTCACCGCGCTGCATGGCGACAATGCGGTCGAATTGAACAACGCCTTGTCCCGCCAGGGCTTCCGCCGGTCGCAGAACGTCCTCTACCGGCCCAGTTGCGAAAGCTGCGTGGCCTGCATGTCGGCGCGGATCCGGGTGGCGGACTTCAAGCCCTCGCGCACGCAGCGCCGCCTGATCCGCCGCAATTCCGGCCTGCGCCGGCTGGCGACTAGTGCCTGGGCGACCGAGGAGCAGTTCGACCTGTTCCGTCGCTATCTGGACAGCCGCCACGCCGATGGCGGCATGGCGGACATGGACATCTTCGAATTCGCCGCGATGATCGAGGAAACGCCGGTCAAGACCCGCGTGATCGAATACCGCTGCAGCGGCGACCAGCCGGAACGGCTGGCGCCCGGCGATGACTTCCTGGCCGCCGTGTGCCTGACCGACGTGCTGGATGACGGGTTGTCCCTGGTCTACAGCTTCTACCACCCCATCCTGCAACCGGCGAGCCTGGGAACCTATCTGATCCTCGACCATATCGAGATCGCGCGGGCTGCGAAGCTGCCCTATATCTACCTGGGCTACTGGGTGCCGGGCAGCCGCAAGATGGACTACAAGGCCCGCTTCTCGGCGCTTGAAATCTACAAGGGCGGGGTCTGGCAGAACATCGGCAACCCGGAAGATCATTCGAACGAGGCCCATCCCCTGTCGGTGGACCCCATCGTGGAACAGGTGGCGCGGATTGCCCTGCCCCAGTTCGATCGCTGACCTGCGAAAGAAAATTACAATTTACGCGTAGCCTGCGTCATTTTATCCGCGCCACCCCATTGACCATGGGGGACCGCGTCCATAGTTTGCCCCGACGCGCGCAACGGGATTCCCTGTGCCGCCTGCCTTGTTCTGATGGAGAAGAATGATGTCCCGAATGATGACGGGTGCGAGAATGGTTGTCGAAGCCTTGCGCGATCAGGGCGTCGACACGGTATTCGGCTATCCGGGCGGGGCGGTACTACCCATTTATGACGAACTGTTCCAGCAGAACGACATTACCCATGTCCTGGTGCGCCATGAACAGGGCGCGGTTCACATGGCCGAAGGTTATGCCCGGTCGACCGGCAAGCCGGGCGTTGTTCTGGTCACCTCGGGGCCGGGCGCCACGAACGCGGTCACCGGCCTGACCGACGCGCTGCTGGATTCGATCCCGCTGGTCGTGCTGTCGGGCCAGGTTCCGACCTTCATGATCGGCACCGACGGCTTCCAGGAGGCCGATACGGTCGGCATCACCCGGCCCTGCACCAAGCATAACTGGCTGGTGAAGGACACCGACAAGCTGGCCGAGACGATCCACAAGGCCTTCCAGGTCGCGACCTCGGGCCGTCCGGGGCCGGTGCTGGTCGACATTCCGAAGGATGTCCAATTCGCCAACGGCACCTATGTCGGCCCGAAGCAGGTCGAGCCCGGCCGCTATCAGCCGGTCCGTAAGGGCGACATCCAGGCCATTACCCGCCTGGTCGAACTGATGGAGGGGGCCGAGCGCCCGGTTCTCTATACCGGCGGCGGGGTCATCAACTCGGGTCCCGGCGCCAGCCAGCTTCTGCGCGAACTGGCCGATGCCACGGGCTTTCCCGTCACCTCGACACTGATGGGGCTTGGCGCCTATCCGGCATCAGGCAAGAATTGGCTGGGAATGCTGGGGATGCATGGGTTGTACGAGGCCAACCTGGCGATGCATGGCTGCGACCTGATGATCAACATCGGCGCGCGTTTCGACGACCGGATCACCGGGCGCATCGCCGATTTCAGCCCGCATTCCGTCAAGGCCCATATCGACATCGACCCTTCCAGCATCAACAAGGTGGTCCGGGTGGACATTCCTATCGTCGGCGACGTGGGCCATGTCCTTGAAGACCTGCTGAAGGTCTGGAAGTCGCGCGGTCGCAAGGTCAACAGCGCGGGCCTGCGCGACTGGTGGCAGCAGATCGAAGGCTGGAAGGCCAAGAACTGCCTTGGCTATCGGAACAGCGACATGCTGATCAAGCCGCAATACGCGCTTGAACGGCTAGAGGCGCTGACCAAGGGGCGTGATCGATACATCACGACCGAGGTCGGCCAGCACCAGATGTGGGCCGCGCAATACCTGCATTTCGACGGGCCGAACCGCTGGATGACCTCGGGCGGATTGGGGACAATGGGCTATGGCCTGCCGGCCAGCATCGGGGTGCAGATGGCCCATCCGGATGCCTTGGTGATCAACGTCGCGGGCGATGCAAGCTGGCTGATGAACATGCAGGAAATGGGCACGGCGGTGCAGTTCCGCCTGCCGGTCAAGCAGTTCATCCTGAACAACGAACGCCTTGGCATGGTGCGCCAGTGGCAGCAGTTGCTGCATGGCGAACGCTACAGCCAAAGCTGGTCGGACAGCCTGCCCGATTTCGTCAAGCTGGCCGAGGCCTTTGGCTGCAAGGGAGCGCTTGTGAAGGATCCGAAGGATCTGGACGACGCAATCCAGAAGATGCTGGATTACGACGGGCCCTTCATCCTGGATGTCCTGGTCGAGAAGCACGAGAACTGCTTCCCGATGATCCCGTCCGGCAAGCCGCATAACGAAATGCTGCTGGGCGAGGCCGCGACTTTCGGCGTGGTCGAAGCCGACGGCGCCGTGCTGGTCTGAGATCGTCCTGGGGGCTTTGCCCCCTGGCCTGCCGACTGGGCGGCAGGCGTTCGTCGCTGAAAAAGGTCCGGCGGACCTTTTTCCGGGCGCTCCTCACCCCCCAGGATATTTCTGCACAGAAGATAAAGGCAGAACCATGAATGCTTTGAACCTCCAGAAAGGCGCATCCAGCCATTCGGCCTATGACCTGCGCGATCCCAATTCGCAGCTTGAGGAAAGCCATACCCTGGCCGTGCTGGTCGAAAACGAGCCGGGCGTGCTGGCCCGCGTCATCGGGCTGTTTTCCGGGCGCGGCTACAACATCGACAGCCTGACCGTGGCCGAGGTGGATCATACCGGCCACCGCTCGCGGATCACACTTGTCACGCGCGGCACGCCGGCGGTGATTGCGCAGGTCAAGGCGCAGCTTGGGCGGATCGTGCCCGTGCACGAGGTTCATGACCTGACGGTCGAAGGCCCGGCGGTGGAACGGGAACTGGGGCTGTTCAAGGTGCGCGGCCAGGGCGACAAGCGGGTCGAGGCGCTACGCATCGCGGAAATCTTCCGCGCCAATGTGGTTGATTCGACGCTGGAAAGCTTTGTCTTCGAACTCGTCGGGACGCCGAGCAAGCTGGATGCATTCGCCGACCTGATGCGGCCCCTTGGCCTGTCGGATCTGGCGCGCACCGGCGTCGCGGCCCTGTCGCGCGGGGCCTGAGCCAGGATCAGCGGGCGGCCGCGACCCGGAGCGCCGGTCCGGCTGGCTGCTGCTCTCTCGGATCGGGGGAAACGACCTTCAGATGCGGTTCGGCGGGGACAGAGCTTGCACGAAGCATGGCTGGCAGATGCGAGAATTCCTGCTCGGACAGCATCGTGACGCGGCGGGCGTTGCGAAGGGCGCCGCTGAGTTCGCTTTCCAGCTCGACCAGATCACCAGGCTGGGGCCAGCAGGCAGCCTGGGCAAGGTTTTCCCGCCCTTGCAGATAAGCAAGCGACGCATGATCCTCGCACCAGATCACCGCCTTCTCGCGCTCTGCATTACTCCACACAACAACGCCGATCATTCCGACACTCCAAACGGATGCCGCTGGCATCACGTCAACTTGATCAAACATAATTGCACTTTATGTGCATGGTAATGATCACGAAAGCAGAATTCCGCCGGTTTGCTAGTATTTTTTTAAGGGAATCAGGCAATAGTCCGCCAAGGAAGCCGGAGATGTAGCATTCTCGCCATAACCCGTTGTAATTGCCTTACCCTTTCACCGATTTTTACTTTTCTATTTTGCACTGACTGCAATTCATTAACGACACCAAGCCGGCCTGTGGCAAAATTGCAATAGACCCTGCGGTTGTAAGAAAACTTATCGGATTCGCCCGCTTTGAACATCGGCAACGGCCTGACGGACCTGCGCCAGACGGGCTGCGCGGGGCGGGTGCGTGCCCAGGACATGATCGCCAGGATCGGGAATGCGCTCGAAGAAGCGCGAGCCGTTGATTGGGTCAAAACCCGCGTTCAGGGTCATGATGGCGCCTAGATAGTCGGCCTGAAGCTCCCAGTCGCGGGAATAATAGCGCGACCCGACAGAGGCGCCGATTCGCTGCGCTGTTTCGATCGCTTCCTGGTTGTTGCCATAGACCGAGGCGATGCTGCCCAGGATCACCGCCCCTGCCGCGGCCGCGCCTGCCTTGCGGTCAAGGTGGTTCAGCACGTGATGGCTGGCCTCGTGGCCTACCACAAAGGCGATCTCGTCGCCGTTGCGGGTTTCGGCGATCAGCGACAGGGTGAAGCCGATGATGGGCCGGCCCGTCGCGTCGATGGTCTGGAAGGCGTTGGGTTCCTGCCCCGGACGGTCGTCCACCACGAACTGGAAATCGCAATTGATAAGCTGGGTGCGCCGCTGCAGGCATTCGCGTTCGACCGCAGGCTCCATCCGGCGCATCACCGACACGAACATGCGGGCCGCCGATTGCGGGCTGCCGTCATTGGTCAGAACCGGCGCGGGCGCGGGAATGGTCGATCCATAGGGTCCGGTGGACGGGGGGATCTGGTCTTGCGGCAGAGGGGCGCAGGCCGCGACCCCCAGAAGACCTGCACCCAAGATCGCCGTGACCTGCTTCATCGTCCGCCTCATGCCGTTGCCGCACCTTTTGGCGGCGCGATCGTTACGCTTTGCTCGGCATGATCTTAGCGGCTTGCAGAATCCCGCGCAAACCCTGCCACTTGTTTGCAGGCCCACATCACGCGAATGTCGGCCGGAAGCAAGGAGGGCCGCGATGTTTACCATCGAGCATGATTTCGACGCCACCGTCATCACCCTGATCGACGAGGTCGATCCAGACACCGGCCCCTTGAACGAGGATGTGGTGATCCTGTCCTTCGACGATCGGGTGGTGCTGGAACAGGTTGGCCCCGACGACGAGGTGGTGCGCATCACCCTGTCCATCCACCAGCTGACCGAGCTGCGGCTGGCCCTGAACCTGCCCGAGGGCAACTACCGGATCGACCGCGACTAGGTTGTGGCCCTTGCCGTTTTCAGGAACAACGCCGGAAAGGAGACAGCCATGACCTATCGCAACGATGCCGCCCTGGATTTTCTGGCGACACGCCGGTCCCATCCGCCCAAGATGCTGCGCGAGCCGGCCCCCGACCGGGCCGAGATCCTGCGCCTGCTGACGCTGGCTGCGCGTGCCCCCGATCACGGCAAGCTGGAACCCTGGCGATTCGTGGTCCTGGAACGCCCGGCGCTTGACCGGCTGGGGCCGGTGCTGCGCGATCACGTGCTGGGGTCGGGGCAGGATCAGGCGGTGGCGGACAAGGCGGCCTCGGCCTTTGCCTCGCCCGTAATCGTCGCGGTGGTCTCCTGTCCTGTGGCCAGTGACAAGGTGCCGGGGTGGGAACAGTTTCTCTCGGCGGGAGCGGTCTGCCTGGGGTTGGTCAATGCGGCGCTTGCCTCGGGCTGGGGGGCGGCCTGGCTGACCGGCCCGGCGGTGCTGGACGAGACATTCGGCCGCACCCATCTGGGCCTGTCCGAGAACGAGCGGCTGGTGGGCCTAGTCCATCTGGGCAGCCGGGGCGAAACTCCGCCCGAACGGCCGCGTCCCGATGTCGCCGCCAAGACAAGCTGGCTGGAATGATCGTCTTCCGCGCCCTTGCTCTGGGCTGGCTGGACCTGCTGCGCCCGCGGATCTTCCGCCTGGCGCTGATGGGCATCGGACTGACCATCCTGCTGTTCGTCGCGCTGCAATCGGCCCTGTTCTGGGCAATCCGCAGCTTCGTGCCGGGCGATTTCGCCTTTCCCTGGATCGGCACACTGGATGTCGGCGCCACCCTGTCCTGGGGATCGCTGGCGCTGTTCCCGGTGATGGGCTTCTTCCTGATGGCCCCGGTCGCCGCGGGCTTCGCGGGCCTGTTCGCCGAACGCGTGGCCGAGGTGGTCGAGGAGATGCATTATCCGGCCCGTCGGGGCGGGTCGATCGACTTCTGGGACGGGTTGCTGGAATCGGTGGCGGTGGTGCTGGCCGTCTTGGCTGTCGCAGTCCTGTCGCTGCTGGCCACGCCCTTTCTGGGGCCGCTGGCGCCAGTGCTGCTGTTCGGCGCGAATGGCTGGCTGCTGGGACGCGAGTTCTTCCAGATGGCCGCCCGCCGTCACATGGACGAACCGCAGGCCACCGCGTTGCGCCGGGCCAATTCAGCCCGCGTGACGATGGCGGGCGTGCTGGTGGCGGTGGCCCTGGCGATTCCGCTGGTCAACATCGCGGTGCCGCTGCTGGCCGCGGCGGCCTTTACGCACCTGTTCCACCTGATCAGCGGAACATCCGGTCAAGGTTCGCGATATCGGCGCGGGTGATCAGCCCGCCGAAGATCACATAGGCGATCGCCGCCCAGATGATCGCGGCAATGACCGAGGTCCAGATCAGCTTGGGCTTCAGGCGCAGGTCGGCGGGCGCGCCTGCATGGGTGCCGGGCACGATCTCTCCGGCGTCCTGCTGGCTGCGTTGGCCGATCAGGACCACGATGAACAGCGTCAAGAACCACAGGACGGCGTAAAGGACGATTCCTCCGGTCAGGTTCATCAGACTTGCTCCAGTTCGATCAGGCAGCCGTTGAAGTCCTTGGGGTGCAGGAACAGCACGGGCTTGCCATGGGCGCCGATCTTGGGTTCCCCACTGCCCAGGACGCGCGCGCCTTCGGCCTTAAGGCGGTCGCGGGCCGCTAGGATGTCCACTACCACGTAGCACATGTGGTGGATGCCGCCAGACGGGTTCTTGTCCAGGAAGCCTTTGATAGGACTGTCTTCCCCCAAGGGATAAAGCAGTTCGATCTTGGTGTTGGGCAGTTCGATGAAGACCACCGTGACGCCGTGGTCGGGTTCGTCCTGGGGGGCGCCGACCTTGGCGCCAAGCGTGCCGGCATATTGGGCCGAGGCCGCGCCAAGGTCGGGAACAGCGATGGCCACGTGGTTGATGCGTCCGATCATCATTTCCTCCGGTTTTGCGGGGTTCTAGGCCTTTTGCGGAACCGGCGAAAGGAAAACCCGGCGGCATTAACCGCTTCTTAGCGAATCGGCGGCTAACTGGAAACGCGACATCGGTAGGGGATGAAGACATGCAGAAAGACATCGTGTCCGACATGATCGACACTTTGCCCATGTGGCGGGTTTCGACGCCAAACCGGCCATTGACCGGCCTGACGGTGCTGGTGGTCGAGGATTCGCGCTTTGCCAGCGAAGCGGTGCGGCTGTTGTGCCTTCGGTCGGGGGCGCGGATCAGGCGGGCCGATTGCCTGCGTTCGGCCGAGCGGCATCTGCGGACCTATCGCCCGGCGGTGGTGATCGTGGATCTGGGCCTGCCGGACGGCGACGGGGCCGACCTGATCCGCCAGATCGCCGCGACCGAGCCTCGGGTCCCCGTCCTGCTGGGCATCTCGGGCGATCCGGATCTGGCCGACAGCGCGCTGGCGGCGGGGGCCGACGGCTTCCTGCCCAAGCCGATCGAGAGCCTGGCCGTCTTCCAGCAGACCATCCTGTCGGCCCTTCCGGCCGAGGCGCGGGGCCACGGCCTGCGCATCCTGCCGGATGAGGTCATCCAGCCCGACCCTTCGGGCCTGCGCGACGACCTGGCCCATGTGGCCGAGATCCTGGCCACCGCCCAAGACACCGCAGCGGTGGATTACATCGCGCATTTCCTGGCAGGTATCGCGCGGTCAGCCCATGACCCCGTCCTGGAAGCCGCCGCCACGGCCCTTGCCCGCGACCATGACGCCGGGCATTCGCTGGCCAGCGACCTGGCGCGGATCAGCGGCCTGGTGCAGGAACGGCTGGCCCGCGTCGCCAGCATGTAGCGATCAGGTCCAAGCAGGGGCTCGCGCCGCCGCGATGGGGGCAAAGGCCGCACAAGCACAAGCCGGCGGCCCTTCCGCTGCGGGTTTGCCGCGGCTGGGACCGTGCGGCTTGTTGCAGATCACTCTTTCGGCAGGACGCGCAGGCGCAGGTCGCGCAACTGTTCGTTGGTGGGTTCGCTGGGGGCGCCCATCATCAGATCCTCGGCCCGCTGGTTCATCGGGAACATGATGACCTGGCGGATGTTCTGCTCGTCCGCCAGCAGCATCACGATCCGGTCGATGCCGGCAGCACACCCCCCATGCGGCGGCGCGCCATAGCGGAAGGCCTTGACCATGCCGCCGAAGCGCTTTTCAACCTCGGATGCCGGATAGCCTGCAAGTTCGAAGGCCTTGAACATGATCTCGGGCTTGTGGTTGCGGATCGCGCCCGAAATCAACTCGTAACCGTTGCAGGCCAAGTCGTACTGATAGCCCTTGACCGCCAAGGGATCGCCGGCCAGCGCGTCCAGCCCGCCCTGCGGCATCGAGAACGGGTTGTGGCTGAAGTCGATCTTGCCGTCGTCAGTCTTCTCGTACATCGGGAAGTCGACGATCCAGGCGAACTTGAACTGGTTTTCCTGGGTCAGGCCAAGCTCTCGGCCGATCTCGTTGCGGGCGCGGCCTGCGACGGCCTCGAACTGCTCGGGCTTGCCGGCGAGGAAGAAGACGGCGTCCCCTTCGCCCAGGCCAAGCTGCTGGCGGATCGCCTCGGTCTTCTCATGGCCCAGGGCCTTGGCAATGGGGCCGGCGGCTTCGGTCGAGCCATCCTCGGACTTGCGCCAGAAGATATAGCCCATGCCCGGCAGGCCCTCGCGCTGCGCGAAGGCGTTCATGCGGTCGGCGAACTTGCGGCTGCCGCCGGTCGGCGCGGGAATGGCGCGGATTTCGGTGCCTTCCTGTTCCAGCAGCTTGGCGAAGATGCCGAAGCCCGAGCCGCGGAAATGGTCGCTGACCACCTGCATCTCGATCGGGTTGCGCAGGTCGGGCTTGTCGCTGCCGTATTTCAGCAGCGCCTCGGCATAGGGGATGCGCGGCCAGTCGGCATCGACGGGGCGGCCATTGCCGAACTCCTCGAACAACCCCTGGATCACGGGCTGGATCGCGGCGAAGACATCCTCTTGGTCCACGAAGGACATTTCGAGGTCAAGCTGGTAGAAGTCGGTCGGGCTGCGGTCGGCGCGCGGATCCTCGTCGCGGAAGCAGGGGGCGATCTGGAAATACTTGTCGAAGCCCGCGACCATGATCAGCTGCTTGAACTGCTGGGGGGCCTGGGGCAGCGCGTAGAACTTGCCCGGATGCAGGCGCGAGGGCACCAGAAAGTCGCGCGCGCCTTCGGGCGAGGATGCGGTGATGATGGGCGTCTGGAACTCGGTAAAGCCCTGGTCCCACATGCGGTTGCGGATCGACCGGACCACCTTGGACCGCAGCATGATGTTGTTGTGCAGGCTCTCCCGGCGCAGGTCCAGGAAGCGATAGGCGAGGCGCGTTTCCTCGGGATATTCCTGGTCGCCGAAGACCGGCAGGGGCAATTCGTCCGATGGCCCCAGTACCTCCAGGTCGGTGGCATAAACCTCGATCTCGCCGGTGGGCAGCTTGGGGTTGACCAGCGACGCGTCGCGCAGCTTCACGCGGCCGTCGATGCGGATCACGGTTTCCGCGCGCAGCTTGTCCATCGCGGCAAAGGCGGGGCTGTCGCTGTCGGCCAGCACCTGCGTCATGCCGTAATGGTCGCGCAGATCGACGAACAGCACGCCCCCATGGTCGCGGACCCGATGGACCCAGCCCGACAGGCGGACGGTTTCGCCGGCATGGGCGGCGGTCAGATCGCCGCAGGTATGGCTGCGATAGGCGTGCATGGTCGTTCCCCGAATAATCCGCCCTGCATCAAGCGTGGCAGGGGCGGGAAGTCAACCGGTCAGAACGGCCGCACCACATTGCCGCTGTAGAAATAGACGCCCATGCCAACCGCGAACAGCACGTTGCCCGCCACCGCGTGCAACACCCAGGCCGAAGGAAAGCCGTAGCGCAGATAGGCGCGGGCAAAGAACCAGCCGCCCAGAAAGGTCAGGATCGCCACGATCCACGACCAGTACATCAAATGGGCAAAGGAAAAGATGGCGGCGTTCAGCGCGATGGCGGCTCGCCCCTGCGGCAGGACGGCTGCATAGCGATGAAAGAACAGCGGGCGGAAGATCAGTTCCTGCGGCAGGGCCGACAGGAACGGATAGAACAGCCAGATTACCGCCAGGAACTCGGGCCGCGCGCGGGCCATCGCGAACAGCGCACCGGGCCGGGTCTGCCACAGGATCAGCGCGCCTACGGCCAGCGTGATCAGCGCGATGCCCGCGATCTCGGCCCAGGGCAGGCGTCTCCAGCCGCGCACCAGCGACCACCAGGTGAAACCGCCGGTCAGCCACAGCAGTCCCAGCCCCGCCAGGCTGAACACCGCGAGCGCCCGAAACAGCAGATGAGGCGGCATGAACAGCGCAATCGCCAGCGGCGCCCCGACATAGAGCGCCGCGAATTCGACCCACAGGGCCAAGCGGGGCTTTACCGCGTCAGGCGCGCCTGCAACCATCGCACCCAGTCCGCGCGGCTTCCCGCAAAGGCGTTGAGGTCGGTATTGCCCCGGATGCCCGGCACGATCCCGGTTCCGGTATATTGCCAAAACGCCCAACGCTGGCCCGGATAAGGCACGCTGGGATGGTTCGCGACCGAGCGCAGCCAGAATT
>JAPSIP010000021.1:0-12313 GCA_031178645.1 Paracoccus sp. (in: a-proteobacteria)
CTTTCGGCCCCCACAACCGCTGTCGCGAGATGGGAATCAGCGCCAGCGACGCCGCCGCCGCCGTCAGCAGGATCGGGCGGGCGCGGCTGTCCGAGGCCTCGAACACGGCCTGCCATTGGCTGCGCCCCTTGTGCAGCAGTTCCTGGATCTCGTGGACCAGGATGACCGAGTTGCGGATCAGGATGCCGATCAGCGCCAGGATCCCCAGGATCGCGACAAAGCCCATCGGCACGCCGAAGGGCACCAGCACCGCGACCACGCCGATCAGGCCCAGGGGCGCGGCGGCAAAGACGATCAGCGACAGGCGGAAGCTTTGCATCTGCGCCATGACCAGAAAGGCCATGATTAGCAGCATCACCGGCACCACGGCCGCGATCGGTTCCTGGCTGTCGGCCGAGGTCTCGACCGTGCCGCCCACCGTGATCGTCACCTCCGAGGGCAGGCTGTCCTGGAACTCGGCCACGGCGGGGGCAAGCGCATTGACCAGCGTGGCCGGCTGGTCCCTGGTCGCCACATCGGCCTTGACCGTCACGGTGGGAAGCCCGTTGCGCTGCGCGATCAGCGGCTGCTCGGTGGCATAATCCAGCGACACGACCGAGGACAGCGGCGTCCCCTCGCCATTCGCCAGCCGCAGTTCCAGGTTGCGGATCGATTCGATCGAGGTGCGGTCCTCGGCCTGCCCCCGCCCGACCACGTCGATCAGGAAGATGTCGTCGCGCAACTGTGTGATGACCTGACCCGAGAACAGCGCCGACAGCGTGTCGGCCACGTCCTGGCTGGTCAGGCCCAGCCGCCGCACCTGGTCCTGGTCGATCTGCAGCCGCACCACGCGGGCAGGCTCGTTCCAGTCCATCGAGATGCCGCGCAGCCGCGGTTCGCGGGCCAGCACGGCCGCCAGGCGGCGCGCCGTGTCGCGCGCGACATCCGCATCGGGCGCGCTGACGCGGTATTGCACCGGCTTGCCGACCGGCGGCCCGATTTCCAGGTTCTTCACATAAATGTCCACGCCCGCAAATTCGCGCGCCGCCTTGTCCATCAGCAGCGCCTTCAGCCGGTCGCGTGCCGCAAGGTCGGGCGTCTGGATCACGATCTGGCCCATATAGGGGCCGGGCGTCGGCACATCCATCGCCAGCACGAAGCGCGGCGCGCCGGTGCCCACATAGGATGTCCAGAACAGCACGTCCTCGTTCCCCGCCAGCACCTGTTCCAGCCGGTCCATGTCGGCCCGCGTCTTGGCGATCGAGGTGTTCTGGCGCTCGACGACATCGACCAGAACCTCGGTCCGGTCCGAGGTGGGGAAGAACTGCTGTTCGACGAAACGCATCCCCCAGACGGACAGGGCGAACAGCGCCAGCGTAGCGCCAATCACGAGCCACTTGAAATGCATCGACCACAGCAGCAGCGCGTGGAAACGTCGGCGCAGCCAGCCGGGCTTTGGCTCATGATGGGCGTCATAGCGGCGCAGGAAGGTCACCCCCAGAAGCGGCGCGAACAGCACGGCCACGATCCAGGACACAACCAGCGACACGGCGATCACCACGAACAGCGAAAAGGTGAACTCGCCCGCCGCAGAACTGTTCAACCCGATGGGGATGAAGCCCGCGACCGTCACCAGCGTCCCCGTCAGCATCGGAAAGGCAATCGAGGTCCAGGCATAGCTGGCGGCCTTTTCCAGCGACTCGCCAATCTCGAGCCGAGAGATCATCGTCTCGATCGCGATCATCGCGTCATCGACCAGCAGCCCAAGCGCGATGATCAGCGCCCCCAGCGAGATGCGCTGCAGGGTGATGCCGTAAAGATCCAGGATCACGAAGGTGATCGCCAGGCACAGCGGGATGGTCATGGTGACGACCATGCCGGCGCGCAGGCCCAGGCTGATGAAGCTGACCACAAGGACGATGATCACGGCCTCGGCCAGGGCGGTGACGAAATGACCCACGGCATCCTCGACGACATGGGGCTGGTCAGCCACCTTGGCCATCTCGATCCCCACGGGCAATTCGGCCGCGACGCGCGACATCAACGCGTCCAGATCCTCGCCGAATTCAAGGATGTTCTCGCCCTCGCGCATCCCGACCTGAAGGCCAATGGCGGGCTTGCCGTTATAGCGGAACAGCGATTGCGGCGGGTCCTGGTATCCGCGCCGTACGCTTGCCACGTCGCCCAGGTTGAAGAACCGCTCGCCCACGCGCAGGTTCACGGCGGCGATGGAATCGGCGTCGTCGAACTGCCCGCCCACGCGGACCAGCACCTGTTCCGGCCCCGCCTGGATCACCCCCGACGGGACGATCGCGTTCTGCTGGGCCAGCGTGGCCACGACCTGCTGCTGGTTCAGCCCCAGGGCCGCCAGCCGCGCGGCCGAGAATTCTAGGTAGATCTGTTCCGACTGCTCTCCCAGAAGCTCGGTCCGGCCGGCGGCGTCCAGGGCGGCCACCTGCTTGCGGATCCGTTCGACCCGGTCGCGCATTTCGCGGGGGCTGTATCCGTCCGCAGTGAAGGCATAGATGTTGCCGAAGACGTCGCCGAAATCGTCGTTGAATTGGAAGCCCGCGAATTCCTGCGGAAACTCGGGCCGGATATCCGACATCATCTGGCGCACGCGCTTCCAGATCTCGGGCACCTGGGGGCCGCGAGTGGTGGGCAGCAGTTCCACATAGACGACCGCCTGCCCCGGCATGGTCACGGAGCGGGTGAAGTAAAGTTCGTCCAGTTCCTCGAGCTTGGTTTCGATCCGGGTGGTGACCTGCTTCAGCGTTTCTTCCACCGTCGCGCCGGGCAGGGCCGCGCTGATCACCATGATCTTGATGGTGAAGTTCGGGTCTTCCTCGCGACCCAGGTTGTTATAGCTGATCGTTCCTGCCACCAGCGAGATGATCAGCAGGAACCACACGAAGCTGCGGTGGTTCAGCGCCCAGTCCGACAGGTTGAAGCCCTTCAAGGCTGGACCCTTTCCCCGACGGCATGGCCGTTGGTCAGCGAATTGACGCCCCGGATCACGACCTCGTCGCCCGGGTTCAGCCCCTGGGACACCAGGACGCGGCCGTCGAAATCGGCGGCGGGGGTGATCGGCACGGCCTCGACATGGGCCACGTCGCCGTTGCGCAGGACCCGCCAGACGTGGGGAGCGCCGTCACGCTGGAAGATGGCAGAGGACGACAGCATCAGCGCAGGCTCGCTGGCGGTGCCCAGCCGGGCGCGGATCAGGGCGCCCAGCCGGAAGGGCGCATCTGGCGGCAGCGTCAGGTACAGCCGCCGGGTGCGGGTGGCGCTGTCGGCGGTGGGGTCGATCCGGTCCAGCGTGGCGCGGACCTGCCGGTTCGGGTCGGTCAGTTGCCAGACCGTGAAGACGGCATCCGGCGGCAGTCCCGCAAGCGCGGATTCGGGCAGGTCGATCAGCGCCTCCCGCTGGTCCTCGGCCGAAAGCTGCAGGACGGGGGTGCCTGCGCCCAGCACGCTGCCCGGCGCCTCGAAGACGGCGCTGACGACGCCCGCGAAGGGCGCGGTCATCCGGGCATAGCTTTGCGAATCGCGGGCCTGGACCAGTTCCGACCGCGCCTGTTCGGCCCCCGCCTCGGCGGCTGCGGCGGCGCGTTGGGCCTGTTCCAGTTGGGCGGCGGTGGCGACGTTGCGGGCGGCAAGCGCCTGCGTGCGTTCCAGCGTCAGGCGGGCGGTGTCGCGCTGAACCTCGGCCGCGGCCAGGGCGGCCTCGGCGGCGCGGGTGGTGGCGGCCAGATCCTCGGACGCGAGGTTGGCCAGCACGTCGCCCTCCTCGACCCGGTCCCCCAGATCGACGGGGCGCGACACCATCCGGCCCAGCGTCTGGAACGCCATCGTCACCTGGGTCCTTGACGCAACCACCCCCGGCACCCACCGCGCGTCCTGGCCGCGGTCCTCGACGATCTCGGACACGATGGGGCGGACGGGACCGCCTTCCTCGGCATGGCTTTCAAAGCCAAGCCATTCGGGCAAGCCCAGCGAATGCGCCTGCAAGGGCAGGACCAGCACCGGAAGGATCAGGGCAAGGGCGCGGATCACGGCAGCACCTCGGCCCGCTGGACCTGGCGGCCGGGATAAAGAAGCTGGGATCCCGCGCCGACCACGACGTCGCCGGCCTCGATCCCTTCGGACAGATAAACCACGCCGTTCGAGAAATGCGCGATGCCCACCGGCACCAGGCTGACGCGGTTGTCCCCGTCCACGCGCCAGACCGCCGGCTGGTCGCCGTCGCGCATCAGCGCAGTCCAGGGCACCGCGATGCCGCGATCGACCGACAGGTCCACATGACCCCGCACCGCCGCGCCCAGCAAGGCGGTATCGGCAGGCACGTCCGCGATCGAGACGCGCAACGTGACCGCGCCCGTCGCGGGATCCACGAGGGGCGAGATTTCCGTGACGGTCCCCTGCATCTCGGGCCGGTCGATGTCGATGGTTTCCAGCCGCACGGCCTGGCCCATCGCGCTGTGCAGCCGGGGGTGGTCGGGCGCGTCGAACACCGCCTCTAGCCCGTCAAGCGCGGCCAGCGTCAGCACCACCTGCGCCGCGCCGACCACCTGCCCCGGAGCCATGTCGCGAGAGGTCACGACCCCATCCTGGGGCGCGCGCAGAACCGTGTCCTGGACCGCACGGCGGGCCTGTTCCAGCGCGCTTCCTGCACGTTCGACGCTGCCCTGCGCTTCGGACAAGGCCCGCAGGGCATCATCCCGCGCGGCGCGGGTGCCGACGCCCCGGGACAGCAGCGCCTCGGCCCGGTCACTGGCCTGCCGGGCCTGCGAAAGACCTGCCTGTGCCGCGGCCAGCCCCGCCTCGGCCACCCGCAGCGCCTGATCCTGCTGGACCGAATCCAGCCGTGCCATTTCCTGGCCCTGACGCACGCGGTCGCCCTTGTCGACCAGCACGCCGGTGACGCGCCCGGGCTGGCGAAAGCTCATCTGCACGCTGTCGGTCGCGGTGATGCTGCCCGACAGTTGCAGGTCAAGCGCGACGGGCCTTTCCTCGGCCGAGACCATCTCGACGCGCAGAAGGTCATCCTGCGCGGCCGCGGGGGGGACCGGCAGACAGGCAAGAAGGAACCAGGAAAGCAGCCGCACGCGCATCTTCATGACCTAACCGGACGCAATATATCTGCGTCACAACAGGCCTTGATGGAAGCCCCCTCTCCCTACGTCACGGCGGCCCTTTGCTGAAACCTTTCTTGATTCCAGCTGCCGTCGCGCAGGATCCGGGCCAGCCCGTGCACCGCCCGCTCGACATCGTCCAGATCGTTGTAAAGGGGCGCAAAGCCGAAGCGCAGCACGTCGGGGGCGCGGAAATCGCCCACGATGCCCGCCGCGATCAGGGCCTGCATCACCGCATAGCCCTGCGGATGGCGGAAGCTGACTTGCGACCCGCGGAGCGCAGGGTCGCGCGGGGAATTGAGCGTCACCTCGCGGCAGCTTGCCTCGACCCCCGCAATGAAGGCCTGTGTCAGCACGATCGACCGGGCGCGCAGGTCCGCCAGGCTGACATCGTCCCAGACATCCATTGCGGCATCAAGCGCGGCCAGCGCGATCACCGGCGGCGTGCCCACCCGCATCCGCTCCACCCCGGCGGCGGGGCGGTAATCGGGGTCAAAGGCGAAGGGCGCGTCATGGCCCATCCAACCCTGCAGGATCGGCTGGGCCGCATCGGCATGGCGGGGATGGGTCCAGATGAAGGCCGGCGCGCCCGGCCCGCCATTCAGGTATTTATAGGTGCAGCCCACCGCGAAATCGGCATCCGCCCCGGTCAGGTCCACATCGACCGCCCCCGCCGAATGCGCCAGATCCCACAGCGCCAGGGCACCCGCGTCATGCGCGCGGGCGGTCAGCGCGGCTATGTCGTGGCGGCGGCCGGTGCGGTAATCGACCTCGGTCAGCATCAGGACGGCCAGATCATCGGTGATGGCAGCCTCGACCGCCTCGGGTGCGACCACGCGCAACTCGGCACCCAGAGAACGGGCAAGGCCCTGCGCCACATAAAGGTCGGAGGGAAAGTTACCGCTGTCGGACAGGATCACCCGCCGGTCCGGGCGCAGCGCCAATGCGGCGCTGAGGGCCTGGAACACCTTGATGGACAGCGTGTCGCCCATCACGACCTGCCCCGGTCCGGCGCCGATCAGGCGTGCCACGCGGTCGCCCACCTTGCGCGGCTGGACATACCAGCCCGCCTTGTTCCAGCCGGTGATCAGCATCTCTGACCACTCATCCGCCATCATCCGGGCAACCCGGTCGCGGGCGGCGACGAGCATCGGCCCCAGCGAATTGCCGTCCAGATAGGTGATCCCCTGAGGCAGGTGGAAGGCGCGGCGGGTGGCGGCAAAGTCGGTCATGGCAGTCTCCATCTTGACCGCAGGCTAGCAGCAGCCTTTTCTGCCGGAAAGAGAGGGCAGGATGATCTATCACGTCACCGACTGGGACGATGCCTATGCCAATGGCGCGCATATCCCGCAGGCCGAAGGCTTCGTGCCCCGCTGGCAGGATGCGGCCAGACGCTTCCGCGAGGCCTGTCCCCCGCAGCCCTTGGGCCGGGGACATCTTTTCCGCCCGGCAGGGACGGCGGAAGGGCTGATGGTCTTCATCCACGGCGGCTACTGGATGCGCTTCGACCCCGCCATGTGGTCGCATCTTGCGGCGGGTGCCCTCGACCGGGGGTGGGCGGTGGCAATGCCAGCCTATACGCTGGCCCCGCAGTCAAGGATAGCGCAGATGGTGCGCGAGGTGGTGGCGGCCATCACCGAGGCCGCAGGGATGGTGCCGGGTCCGATCGCGCTGACGGGCCATTCCGCGGGCGGGCATCTGGCGGCACGGATGGTCTGCGACGACGGAACGCTGCCCGATGCGGTGGCCGATCGGGTCATGGCCTGCGTCCCGATCTCTCCTCTGACCGACCTGCGCCCGCTGATGCGCACGGAGATGAACAAGACGCTGCGGCTGGACGCAGCCGAGGCCGCAGCCGAAAGCCCGGCCCTGCTGGTCCCGCGCCAAGGGATCCCTGTCACCACCTGGGTCGGCGGCATGGAACGGCCCGAGTTCATCCGCCAGGCCCGCCTGCTGGCCGATATCTGGGCGGGACTGGGGGCGGCGACGGATTGCGTGATCGACCCCGGCCTGCACCATTTCGACGTGATCGAGCGGCTGGAACAGCCGGACAGTCCGCTGCTGGACAGGCTGCTGGTCAGCCGACCATGAGGTTATTCCGTGCGCCTGAATGTCGATGAAAGTCTCTTTATCCCCAGCAATGCAACGGTGCCTCGCGGCTACCTTGTCTGGCCAAGAACCTGTCCCTCCATCTGGCTAGAAAGGCTTGCGCAAGATCAGGAGTATCCCGGCACCTGCATCGTTTCCGATCAGGGCGCAGAACGTTACAACGGACCTGCATTCGTAAAACGCCGCAAGCAATATGGGACGAGGGATTTCCTGGTCGTCTTCCTGCCCGATGTGGATATCGGTCCCCTCTCGGCGGACGCGTTCATTGACATGACGATAGACGCGCAGGCTTGACCCCCCGCACTCCTCAAGCGGTGAAATTCGCCATCCTTGCCTCCGTCATGTCCAGCAACACCTGCGGCGCAATCGCGAAGATATGGCGCGGCGTTCCCGCCGCTGCCCAGACGACATGGAAATCCAGAAGGCGCGGATCGAAGAAGGCCGTCACCGGCTTCAGGTGCCCCACCGGGGCCACGCCGCCGATGGCGAAGCCGGTTTCCTCGCGGATCAGGGCGGCATCGGCCTTGCCCAGGGGCTGCCCGGCCACCGTCGTGGCCTTCGCGGGATCGACGCGGTTGCCGCCTGCGGTCAGGAACAGGACGACATGGCCGGTGGCCTCGCCCCGGAAGATGATCGACTTGGCCATCTGATCCACCGCGCAACCCGCCGCCCGCGCGGCATCCTCGGCGGTGCGGGTCGTCTCGGACATCTCGCGGATCTCGGCGTCCACGCCCGCCGCTTCCAGGGCCGCGCGGACTCGTGCCAAGCTCTTGCTCATTCCTGTCCCCCTTTTCGCGCGACCCTAGCGGCGGCGCAGGGGCGCGAAAAGCCCGTCCCTTATCTTGCGCCCCCGCGTCAGGCATGATGTTGCAAGCCATCGCAGCAGAGAGGTCGCCATGAACGTCTATACCCTTCTGGTCGAGGTGGGCCGCAGCAAGGACGACGGCCTGCCGGAAGGCGCCACCGGGGCCGCGCTGATCTGTTATTCCGCCGGCCGCGACGAGGCCGAGGCGGTGCGCGAAACCGTGGCGATCCTGAAGCAGGCCGACCTTTCGCCCCTGGACGTCACCGGCTATGGCAGCCTCGAGGAACGGCTGGCCGAGGGTCATGAGATCGACCAGGACGAACGTGCCCTGATGCAGCGCGCCCTGGATGAAAACTCGGTCATCATCGCGCAGATGCAGCCCTTCTTCAAAGGCGAGGGCGCGTCGGACGAGGGCGAGACGCTGCACTGACGGGCGACGCGGCCCTATTCAACCGGAAGTGTCTTCGCTAGACTGCCGTTAACAATAATAGCAGCAGTTACGGACAGGCGATTCATGACACTTTCCCGCATTTTCCTGACCACCGCATTGGTGGGCGTTCTGGCATCCTGCGCAGGCCCGATGAACCGTGCGCCCGGCGGCATGTCCGGCAGCGCCCCGGTCACGCCCGCGCCGATTCCCGCGGCATCTGCCGGGGACGAAGCGGGATTGCAGAACTTCGTCCAGTCCTTCCGGTCGCGCGCCGTGGCCTCGGGCGTGTCGCCTGCCACCTATGACCGCGCCATGCGGATCGCGCGTTATAACCCCGAGGTGATCCGCCTCGACCGCAAGCAGGCCGAGTTCAGCCGCCCCGTCTGGCTGTATCTGGACAGCGCGGTGTCAGACGTGCGCGTCACCACCGGCCGCCAGAAGGCGGCGCAACTGTCGGGCACCCTGTCCCAGATCGAGGCGCGTTACGGCGTGCCGCGCGAAATCGTGCTGGCCGTCTGGGGGATGGAATCGAATTTCGGCGCCAACCGGGGCAAGATGCAGATCATTCCGTCCTTGGCGACACTGGCCTATGACGGCCGCCGCGGAGAGATGTTCCAGAACCAGCTGATCGCCGCCCTGCGCATCCTGCAGGCAGGCGACACCGATCCCGAACACATGCTGGGAAGCTGGGCCGGCGCGATGGGCCACACGCAGTTCATGCCCACGTCCTATCTGGACTATGCGGTCGATTTCACCGGCGACGGGCGCCGCGACATCTGGTCCGAGGATCCGACCGACGCGCTTGCCTCGACCGCGAACTACCTGCGCCGCAATGGCTGGGTGCCGGGCCAGGCCTGGGGTGCCGAGGTGCAACTGCCGTCGGGCTTCAACATGGGCCTGGTGGGCAAGGGCACACGGCGGTCGGACTGGGCCGCGCAGGGCGTGCGCCGGATCGGCGGCGGCGCGCTGCCCGGCGGCAACGGGTCCATCATCATGCCGGCAGGCGCCAATGGCCCAGCCTTCCTGATCCTCGACAACTTCCGGTCGATCCTGCGCTACAACAACTCGGACAACTATGCGCTTGGCGTGGCCTTTTTGGGCGAACGCATCGCGGGTCGTCCGGGCATACAGGGATCCTGGCCCCGCAACGACCGCCCCCTGTCCACCACCGAGCGCCAGGAAATCCAGCAGCGCCTGCGCGCCAAGGGCTTCTACCAGGGCGAGATCGACGGGTTGTTCGGATCGGCCACGATGGAATCGGTCGCGGCCTACCAGCGGTCCATCGGCGTGACACCGGATGGCTATCCGACCTCGATCCTGCTGGGTCAGTTGCGGCGGTAAGCAGAGGGGCGCCCGGTTCGGGCGCCCTTTCCATGCGGGCGCCCGAGTCCTGGCCGACCGGGGGCAGGTCACCTCGACCTCTCCCCGATATCTATGCCGAGGTTGAACGGCGTCGTTTCTCGCGGCAGTTTGGTGCGGTAGACCACCTTGGAGGATCATCCATGCAGATAGCACTTCAGCTTGTCGGGGGTTTGATCCTGCTGATGCTGGGCGGAGAACTGCTGGTCCGGGGGGCCGTGCAGGTGGCAACCCGGTTCGGTGTCTCGCCCCTCGTCATCGGCCTTACGCTGGTCGGGTTCGGAACCTCGACGCCCGAACTTGTTACCTCGGTTCAGGCCGCACTCAGTGGGTCGCCAGGGATCGCCTATGGCAACATCGTCGGCTCCAACATTGCCAACATTCTTCTCATCCTCGGGATCGCCGCGATCATCACGCCCATCGCCGTGTCCTCGAATGCCTTGAAGCGAGACAGCACGATCATGGTTCTGGTCACGGTCGTCTTCGCGATCGTTGCCGCGCTTGTGCCGATGGGACTGCTGGCCGGTCTGGTCTTCGTGGCTGCCCTTGCAGGCTACATCTTCGCAGCCTTCTGGCAGGAACGTGGCCTGGCTGCCGGCGCCCTGGACGATGCGCATGGCGCAGCCTTCGACAAGTCGCTGGCCCTGCAAGAGGCAGATCCTGCCCTCAAGGCCACAAGTGACACCGGCAAATCCGCCTTCCTCTCGATCCTGATTGCGGTCGCCGGATTGGCCCTTGTCGTGCTGGGCGGCAGTTTCCTGGTAAGCGGTGCCGTTGGCCTGGCACGCTTGTTCTCGATTTCGGAAACGATCATCGGGCTGACGATCGTAGCCATCGGAACCTCGATGCCCGAACTTGTGACATCCGTCATGGCCGCATTGCGCAAGCAGACCGAGGTGGCATTCGGAAACGTCGTCGGATCGAACATCTACAACATCCTGGGTATCGGCGGCTTCACGGCCCTTATCTCGCCCACGAATGTCCCGAGCGAGATCGTCCGCTTCGACAACCTGATCATGATCGGGGCATCGCTGGTGCTGGTAGCTTTCGCATTCACCGGCAGGCGTATCAGCCGCAGAGAGGGGGCCATCCTTGTCGCCGGATACGCGGCCTATGTGGCGCTGATCTGGCCGTGACGGAACCGGCAAAGGCGAACTGACCTGCGGACTGACCGCATGGCCGTCGCCGCCCTGTCGCGCTCCTACCGCAGCCACCCCTGAAACGCCGCCAGCACCTCCTCGTAGACGCCGCGCTTGAAGGGCACGATGTTTTCCAGCAGCGCGGCCGAGGGCATCCACCGCCATTCCTGGAACTCGGGGTGATCGGTGTCGATGCGGATGTCAGCATCGTCGCCCAGGAACCGCATCAGCACCCATTTCTGGCGCTGACCGCCATAGCGGCCCTTCCAGACCTTGCCCAGAAGCTCGGGCGGCAGGTCGTAATGAACCCAGCCGGGGGTTTCGGCCAGCACCTCGACCTTGTCGGGGGCGACGCCGGTTTCCTCGGTCAGTTCGCGCAGGGCGGCGTCGCGCGGGGTTTCATCCCCGTCGATACCGCCCTGAGGCATCTGCCAGGCGCCCGGCATGTCGATCCGCTGGCCCGCGAAAACCAGGCCGTCCGCGTTCATCAGCACGACGCCCGCGCAGGGCCGATAGGGAAGCCCCCCCGGCCCCATCCGATCCGCTTCAGCCATTCGTGTTGGCCGCGCCCGATCCGGGGGTTCCCGATCCCTCGCCCGTCATGGCGGGGGTGGCGGCGGCAGGCACCTGGCCCGCCTGAAAATCGACCGCTGCCAGGCCCTTGAGGATATCGACCGCATAGGCCAGCTGGTAATCCTCCTCGCGCAGCTTGGCGGTGGCCTCGACCTCGGCGGCCTCGTTCTCGATCTGCTGCTTTTCGTCGTCGCTGACCGAATCGTTGTTCAGCGCGCCGCGCAGGTCGGCCTCGGACCGGCCGAAGTTGGACTGCGTGCGGGGGCCTTCCTCCTCGTCCTCGGGCGTGGCGGGGGACGAGGGCTGGGCCACCAGGATGTCGGGCTGGATGCCCAGCGACTGGATCGACCGGCCCGACGGCGTGTAATAGCGCGCGGTGGTCAGGCGGATGGCGCTTTCGGCGGTCACCGGCATCACCGTCTGGACCGAGCCCTTGCCGAAGGTCTTTTCGCCCACGACGATGGCGCGGCGGTGGTCCTGCAATGCCCCCGCGACGATTTCGGACGCACTGGCCGAACCGCCATTGGTCAGCACGACCATCGGCTTGCCCTGGGCCAGATCGCCCGATTCCGCGTTCCAGCGTTCGCTTTCCTCGGGGTTGCGGCCGCGGGTCGAAACAATCTCGCCGGCATTCAGGAAGGCGTCGGACACGCTGATCGCCTGGTTCAGAAGGCCGCCGGGGTTGTTGCGCAGGTCCAGAACGAAGCCCGTGACCTTGTCGATGCCGCCGGCTTCCGCGACGGCCTTGTCCAGTTCGGATTTCAGCGTGTCATAGGTCTCGTCG
>JAPSIP010000021.1:12323-12728 GCA_031178645.1 Paracoccus sp. (in: a-proteobacteria)
CTTCCCCTCGATCCGGGTCTTGACCACGGTCAGCTTGATCGTGTCGCGGGTCATGGTCAGGTCGAAGGGCTCGGTCTCGCCCTCGCGCAGGATGGTCACGGTGATCTCGGACCCGATGGGGCCGCGCATCATGTCCACTGCCTGGTCCAGCGTCAGGCCCATCAGCGATTCGCCGTTCACATGGGTGATGAAATCGCCCGACTTGACCCCTGCCGTCGCGGCCGGCGTGTCGTCGATGGGCGAGACGACCTTGACCAAGCCTTCTTCCTGGCTGACCTCGATCGCCCCCGACGGGGAACACCTTGTTGGCTTCAGCCTGCACGCCAAATGCCTTTTTCAATTCCTCGACTTTTTCGGGATGGTCGGCCGCGACGTCCTTCGCCTGGGAGTAGTCCTGGCTGAGAT
>JAPSIP010000251.1 GCA_031178645.1 Paracoccus sp. (in: a-proteobacteria)
CTATGAGCGTTATCCCGACCTGATCCGCCGCGCGGGCAATGCCGCAGGCGCCACCGTTCAGGTCGCGGGCGGCGTGCCCGCGATGTGCGACGGCGTGACCCAGGGCCGCGCGGGGATGGAGCTTTCGCTGTTTTCCCGCGACGTGATCGCGCTTGCGACGGGGGTGGCGCTGTCCCATGACTGCTTCGACTCCGCCATCTACCTGGGCGTTTGCGACAAGATCGTGCCGGGCCTGGTCATGGCGGCAGCGACCTTCGGCCATATCCCGGCGGTGTTCCTGCCCGCCGGTCCCATGCCCTCGGGCCTGCCAAACGACGAGAAGTCCCGCGTCCGCCAGCAGTTCGCGGCCGGCGAGGTCGGTCGCGACGCGCTGATGGCGGCCGAGATGGCGTCCTATCATTCCCCCGGCACCTGCACCTTCTACGGCACGGCCAACAGCAACCAGATGCTGATGGAGTTCATGGGCCTGCACCTGCCCGGCTCCAGCTTCGTGAACCCGAACACGCCGCTGCGCGAGGCGCTGACGGTGGCGGGCGTCCAACGCGCTGCAGCAATCACCCGGCTGGGCAACGACTACCTTCCCGCGGGCGAGGTTCTGGATGAAAAGGCCTTCGTCAACGGCATCGTCGGCCTGATGGCCACGGGCGGGTCCACGAACCTGGTCATGCACATTCCCGCGATGGCCAAGGCCGCAGGCATCCAGATTGACATCAAGGATTTCAACGACATCTCGGAATCCGTGCCGCTGATGGCGCGCGTCTATCCCAACGGGCTGGCAGACGTGAACCATTTCCACGCGGCGGGCGGCATCGGCTACCTGATCGGGCAATTGCTCGACGCCGGGCTGCTGCATCCTGACGTGAAGACGATCAACGGCACCGGCCTTGACGGCTATACCGCCGAACCCAAGCTGGACGGCGACGGCATCCGCTGGGACGAGGGGTCCCGGGAAAGCCTGAACGACCGCATCCTGCGTCCCGCGACCAACCCCTTCGCCGCGACCGGGGGGCTGAAGCAACTAAACGGCAACTTGGGCCGGGGCGTCATCAAGATCAGCGCCGTGGCCGAGGAACGCCATGTCATAGAAGCGAAGGCCCGCGTCTTCGACGACCAGGAACAGGTGAAAGCCGCCTTCAAGGCGGGCGAGTTCACCGAGGACACTGTGGTCGTCGTCCGCTTCCAGGGTCCGCGCGCGAACGGGATGCCGGAACTGCACTCGCTGACCCCGGTGCTGGCCGTGCTGCAGGACCGTGGCCTGCGCGTGGCCCTGCTGACCGACGGCCGGATGTCCGGCGCCTCGGGCAAGGTGCCCGCCGCCATCCACGTCTCGCCCGAGGCTTCCGTTGGCGGCCCCCTTGCCCGGCTGCGCGACGGTGACCTGATCCGGCTGGATGCCAGGACCGGCAGGATCGACTGCCTTGCCGCCGATTTCGAGGATCGCCCGGCAGTCGCCCATGATCCCGTCCCCAGCAGCGAAGGCATGGGCCGGGAACTGTTCGCCGCCTTCCGCGCCGTGGCCGGCCCCGCAACCGAAGGCGCAGGCGTCGTCGTCTGAACGATGGACCTTGGCATTCGCCATGCCAGGGTTTAACCCGTCCCGACGGAGCAGTGGCCGAGTGGTCTAAGGCAGCGGTCTTGAAAACCGCCGGGCCAGTGATGGTTCCGTGGGTTCGAATCCCACCTGCTCCGCCATCGCCAAAGCCGCACGTCAGGGTGAAGCCAGGCCGGACCTGAGACGACAGGCTCCCACGCACCCACGTCCGGACCCAGCCTCGCCGACGGACGGCTCAGCCTTCGCCGGTCGCCACGACCACCCGTGTTCCACCTTGGTCGCACACCTGCTGCAGCCGGTCGGGCAGCGGACGGTCGATGAAGATGGCGTCCAGCTGGGCGATCGAGACGACCCGGATCGGCGCCTTGCGCAGAAGCTTGTCCGAATCGGTGACCAGCCAGCATTCGCGCGCCTGGCGCAGGATCGCGCGGCTGACCCGCACCTCGGCCAGGTCGAAGTCGAGGATGTCGCCGTCCTCGTCCAGAGCGGAACAGCCGATGATCGCGTAGTCGGTCTTGAAATTCGCCATGAACTCGCTTGTCAGGTCACCGACCAGCCCGCCGTCGGACCGGCGCAGCAGCCCCCCTGCCAGCAGCACCTCGCAACTGTCATTGGCGGCCAGGATATTCGCCACGTTCATGTTGTTCGTCACCACCGTCAGGTTCCGGTGGCGCAGCAGGGCACGGGCCACCGCCTCGGTCGTGGTTCCGATGTTGAGGATGACCGAGCTGTTGTCGGGGATCTGCGCCGCGCAGGCCCGGCCGATGGCCGTTTTCGCATCCTCGTTCATGCGGCGTCGTTCGTCATAGGCGATGTTGCTGGCACCGCTGCGCAGGATCGCGCCGCCGTGGACGCGGTCCAGCACGCCCTGGTCCGCAAGTTCCGCCAGATCGCGCCTGATCGTCTGGGGCGTGACCTCAAGCTTGGCCGACAACTCCTCGACGCTGGCCCTGCCCGAGGCGCGCACCACGTCCAGGATCTGCATCTGCCGGATGTTCATCGCGATCTTGCCCCCTGAAGCGCCTGTGGCCTTTCCAGAAGAACGCGCGGTGCTTAAGTGTCAAGCGAAAGAAAATGCGCGAAAACGAACATCCGTGTTGACAGAATGCGTGCGCGGATGTTCGACTTCTTCACAGGGGAGTGAGGCAGCCATGTCGCAAGCGACGGATCTGTTCATCATCGGTGGCGGTATCAACGGCACGGGGATCGCCCGGGACGCTGCGGGACGCGGCCTTTCCGTGCGGCTGGCCGAACAGGGCGACCTGGCCGGGGCCACCAGCAGCGCCTCGACCAAGCTGTTCCACGGCGGGCTGCGCTATCTGGAGTTTCTGGAACTGCGCCTGGTCCGCGAATCCCTGCGCGAGCGCGAGGTTCTGCTGCGCGCGATGCCGCATATTTCCTGGCCGATGCGCTTTGTCCTTCCGCTGGATCCGAACATGCGCTTTGCGGGCAAGACGCCGGTGTCGCGGATCCTGTCGGTGCTGATGCCCTGGGGACGCGGCCAACGCCCGAACCGGGTGATCCGGGCGGGGCTGTTCCTTTAC
>JAPSIP010000252.1 GCA_031178645.1 Paracoccus sp. (in: a-proteobacteria)
GGAAATCAACCACAAGCGTCGCGCCGGTCGGATAGCGGCGGAAATCGGGATCCAGCGGCAGGCGCGCGGGCAGAAGGGCCGCGAATTCAGAGATGCCGGGATTATGGCCCAGCATCATGACCGTGGGATAGGTGGCGGTTTTCAGGATCGCCAGCATCTTTTCGGGGCCGGCCTGATATAGCCCCGGCTCGATCCGGAGCACGGGGCGGACCTCCAAGGGTGCGCTGGCGATGGTGGCCCAGGTTTCCTGGGTGCGCGCGGCCGAGGAACACAGCACTTCCTCGGGCTCATAGCCGCGCGAGGCCATCCAGTCGCCAAGCGCCAGGGCCGACCGGCGCCCGCGGTCGTTCAGCGGCCGGTCGTGATCGGCCAGGGCGGGATCATCCCAGGCCGACTTGGCATGGCGGGTCAGGATCAGCCGTCGGTGTCCAAGCGGTGTCATATGCGATCTGTCCCCGTGTCATGCCTGTTCGGACGCAGCCTGCCACAGGCCCTGCGCGTTCGGCAAGGCAGGCCGTTGATTTACAGCGAGGCCTCGCCCTGGCGCAGGCCGCGCGGCCGGGTCGAGGGTGGGGTGGACCGGATCAGGCTGCCCGCCCCATGTTCGGTGAACAGTTCCAGCAGCGTGGCATTGGGCACCCGGCCGTCCAGGATCACGACGGCGCGCACCCCGTCCTGCAGGGCCTTCAGGGCGGTTTCGGTCTTGGGGATCATTCCGCCCGCTATGGTTCCGTCGGCGATCATGTCGCGGACCTGGTCGGGATGAAGCTGGGTCAGGACCTGGCCGGTCTTGTCCTTGACGCCTGCGACATCGGTCAGCAGCAGCAGCCGGTCGGCGCGCAGCGCGCCCGCGATGGCACCGGCGGCCGTGTCGCCGTTGACGTTGAAGGTCTCGTTATCGGCCATGCCGGTGGCGACGGGGGCGATCACCGGGATCAGGCCCGCCTTGTAAAGGTCGCGGATGATCTGGACATTCATCTCGACCGGCCGGCCCACAAAGCCCAGTTCGGGGTCGTCGGCCTCGCAGACCATCAGGTCGTCGTCCTTGCCGCTGATGCCCACGGCGCGGCCGCCCGCATCGTTGATGGCCTGGACAATGCGCTTGTTCACCAGGCCCGACAGGACCATCTCGACCACGTCCACGGTATCCTTGGTCGTGACGCGCTTGCCGCGCACGAAAGTGCTTTCGATGCCCAGCTTGCCTAGCAATTCGTTGATCATCGGGCCGCCGCCGTGGCAGACGACCGGGTTCATGCCGACCTGCTTCATCAGCACGATGTCGCGGGCGAATTCGGCCATGGCCTGGTCATCGCCCATGGCATTGCCGCCGAACTTCACGACGACGACTGCGCCGGAATAGCGTTGCAGATAGGGCAGGGCCTCGGACAGGGTTCTGGCGGTGGCGGTCCAGTCGCGATTCATGTTCTGCGTTCTCATCCTTGGAGGCCCTTTTTCGACCGGCGGACCCTAGGACGCATCGCGGGATCAGTCCAGACGGGTTCAGTCCAGCCCGGCGATGATCGCGCGCAGAGTCGCGATGCCCTGGCCCTTTTCGGACGAGGTGACGACGATCTGCGGGAAGGCTGCGGGATGCTTCTGCAATTCCGTCTCGACCTGTTCCAGCACGGGCTTGATCGCGTTCGGCCCCAGCTTGTCGGCCTTGGTCAGCACGACCTGGAAGGGCACGGCGGACCGGTCCAGAAGGGTCATGATCTCGTGATCGACGGGTTTCACGCCGTGGCGCGAATCGATCAGGCAGAAGGCGCGGCGCAAAGTCGGGCGGCCGGCGAGGTAGTTCTTCAGCAGCGCCTGCCACTTGGCGACCACGGCGACGGGCGCCTTGGCAAAGCCATAGCCCGGAAGGTCCACCAGATAGCTGTGCTCACCCAGCGTGAAATAATTGATTTCCTGCGTCCGGCCCGGCGTGTTCGAGGCACGGGCCAGCCCCTTGCGGCCGGTGAGGGCGTTGATCAGGCTGGACTTGCCGGCATTGCTGCGGCCGGCGAAGCAAACCTCGGGGCGGTCGGCGGGCGGCAAACCGTCCATGGCGACCACGCCCTTGAGGAAATCGACCGGCCCGGCGAACAGCAGGCGCGCGGCCTCGGCCACATCGGCTTCGGGTTCGGGGGCGACGGGAAAGGCGACCTTCATGCCGCCACCTCATCGCCCAAGGCGATGTCGCCGCCGGTCACGACCTCGGCAAAGACGCCGAAGTCGGTATGGCCGTAAAGGCGTTCCAGGCTGTCCAGCATGTCGATGTCGTTTTCCCCGGTGTCGGTGTTGGCAGAGGTCGCCTCGCAGCGGCCAATATGCTGGGTCACGCGCAACTCGGTCGCGCCGATGCGGATGACATGGCCGATCAGATCGCGTTCGGCCCAGGGTTGCCAGCCGTCGATCCACAGGTTGCCGCGCCAGCGGTGCAGGCCCAGGGTCTGGCCGGTGCGGGCTTCAAGATCGGCAAGACTTGCCAGCGAGAGGATCGAGATCCAGGGCCATTTCTGGTCGGTCCAGATCGCCGCGCCGCGCACAAGGCGGGTGGGGACGGAGGCATTGGCAGGCCATAGCGGGCGCAGCCATTCGACCAGACGGTCGCCTTCGGTTTCGGGATCGACCACCAAATCGGCCTGGGCGGGCTGGCGCAGCACCAGCCGTCCATCCGACCAACCGCCGCTGATCGCTTGGACCCTGGGCGACTGGACGCCGCGCACGAAGCAGGACTTGGGCAGCCAGCGGTCGGGCTGTCCCGCCGTCTGGCTTGCCTGTGCATTGCGCTCGCCCGCCTCGGTCAGCACCGCCCATTCGCGGTCTCCGGGCAGGCGGCGGGCGGCGGTCAGGGTCACGCTGTCCAGCCCCTCTCCGCCGATCGACTTGATCGGATGGCGGCGGATATGGGCCAGACGCGCCGTCACTTGCTGTCCTTCTTGGGCCGCGCGGGGATTGCCGACTTGATGTTGCCGAACAGGTCGGGCCGGTGGCCGTGCATCGACATGATCGTGTATTGCTGCGCGATGGTGATCAGGTTGTTGGTGATCCAGTAGAGCACCAGGCCCGAGGCGAAGCCGCCCAGCATGAACATGAAGATCCAGGG
>JAPSIP010000253.1:0-2430 GCA_031178645.1 Paracoccus sp. (in: a-proteobacteria)
GATGCGGCCATTGCGCGCCTGATCGCGAAATACGAACCCCAGGCCAACAGCCGCGACGACCTGGACGGCGTGTCGCTGGATTTCGGGAACTGGCGCTTCAACCTGCGCAAGTCGAACACCGAACCCGTGGTGCGGCTAAACCTCGAATCCGACGGCGACGCGGCCTTGGTGCGCGAAAAGCAGGCGGAACTGGCCGCGCTGTTGCAAGCCTAGGGCATCAGGTCGAAGCCGAAGGTGACATAGTCGCGCAGGTAAGCCGCCTGCGCGGCCTCGGCAAGCGTGCGGTCCCGCAGCGCATCGGGAATGGGGGCGGTCATGCCGTCCAGCATCGGATCCGCGATCCCCGCCGCCCGGGCCAGATGGGCCAGATCCTCGGGCAGACGATTTTCTCGCACCAGCAGGTCCGGCAGGGCAAGGCGCGCGAAGCCTGACAGAACTTCGGTCTGGCTGGCCCAGATCGGGTGGGTCGGCAGGCTGGTCTGGCCGTTCAGGTTGCGGCGCAGGAAGGCCAGGAAATCGGCAAAGACCGCAACCCGCGCGTCATCCGAAAGATCGGCCAGCCCATCCTCGGGCGGCAGGGGCACGCGATGCAGGCGGCGCAGCAGGTCGCGTTGTTCGGCACTGCCCTGGACCAGAAGGTGGTCGAAAGCCTCCCAGGCACGCAGCAGCGGATGGCGCAGCACGGAAAAGCTGCGATGGCCGGGCCGGGCGCGCTTCCATTGGCGCAAGGTGGACTGGGTAAAGCCGCCCTGCGTCGCGCCAAGCCGGGACAGCCAGTCGCGGATCCGCTGTTCCGGCCCGCCCTTGACCGGCATGAACAGCAGGCCCCGCCCCGCATCGGCGGCGATGAAGCTGGGCACGGCCGGACCGCGCCGGGGTTCGAAGACCGGCAGGCGGTGCAGGTCGAAGGGGTCCATATCCCGCAGGTCCGCCTGCATCGCATCGAAATTGGCGACCTTCTGCGCCAGTTCCTGCGGGTTCTGGGGTACCTGGTCCCGACCGGGTTCAACCCGGTCCAGGTCGGTGCGGCCCAGGAAGTGCAGCAGGCCGGTGATCACCTCGGGGTCGCGCAGGTCGTCGTAATCCAGATGAAAGGCCGCCTGCCCCGTCGCCTGCAGCCGGGCGGTCAGGTGGCGCCGGAACGCCTCGGCGGCTGACAGCATCCGGCGGAACTCCTCGCCGTCATAGGTGATGCGGGCGGGGATCGGCGTCTCGGATTCGTTCAGCTTCCACTGGTTCGTTTCCCAGGCCAGCCGGGTCGAGACATAGCTGTCCAGCGGATTGCGCGTCAGGATGATCTTGGCGCAGCGCCGGTCTTGGATGATCGGTTCCAGAACGCGGGGATCGTGGTCGTGAAAATAGCGGAAGCCCGGCAGATGGCCCGGCCGGTCGGTCAGCTTCGCCAGCAGGACGAGGGGATCGGCCTCGCGTTCGGCGCGGCTGATGCCCAGCATCTCGTCCTTGTCGGGCCAGCCCATCATGTAGGGATTGAAGGCCTCGCCAAAGCAGGTGACGCCCCGGACGGCGTTCAGCGTCGCCTCGAGAAGGTTGGACCCCGTGCGCATCTCGGCGAAGATCACGAAGCTGTGGAAGCCCTGGCTCATTCGGCGGCGGCCCTTTCGGCACTCAGCAATTCGATCGGCGGCAGATCCTCACCCGTCAGGCGGGGACGCAGGCCGGCATTGCGCAGCCGCCGCAGCATCTGGTCAAGCCCCGTCAGGTCGCGCATCGCGGGCAAGGTGGTGATCGGCACGGAATGCGGGTCGATCTGCAGCAGGAAATCCTGAAGGATCGGCTTGGGGTTCAGCAGGAAATCCCCCAGGTCGTGATGATGCAGCCGCGCCCGCACCCACAACGAGTTCAGCACCTCCAGCTGTTCCAGCTCGGTCCGTTGCAGTTGCGCAAAGACCCGCCGCACGTCGTCGAAAGGCATGTCAGAATGCAGCAAGGGCAGCTTCCAGGCGCCGGTGACGACCAGCATATGCGCATTCGGATCGGTGGCCATGAACCAGTTCAGCGCCTGGTTGTCGCGCGGGCTGAACTGGAAGACCTGCATCCGGTCGGTGATGCGGATAAGCGAGGTCAGGAAGCCCTGCGGATCATGGTCGCGGATCAGCGGATCGGCCGAAATCGCCCCCGGCCCGGTGCGGGCGCGGCCCGCAAATTCCACCCCTTCCGGTCCCAGCAGATGGCCGTGAACCTGGCAGGACAGGTGTTTCTGCAGCCAGGATTCGAAGCCCGGAAAGATGTCCGCCAATCCCTGGATCACCGCATAGGGGGCCGAGGTCTTGCCATTCTCGGCGTCCTTGCGCGGGAAACGGCTTTGCATGTAGAGGCCCGGCCGCCCCAAGACGCGGCGGCGGACGGTCTGGTTGATGATGCGCGACACCCGGGCAGGCTGCGGCGGATCGACCTGCGGCTGGCCCTGTT
>JAPSIP010000253.1:2440-3088 GCA_031178645.1 Paracoccus sp. (in: a-proteobacteria)
CGGGCCACGAAGCAGCGCGATTCGGCCAGCATGTCCACATGGTCGTCGTAAAGCGAATAGGGCCGGCCCGTATGGTCGAACTTGGCCAGGGTCAGCGACCAGCTTTCGACATTCGCCGAATGGCGGCGCACGAGGGTCTGGAAATAGCTTTCGTCCGGATCCAGGTAAAGCGGAAGAAGCGGTCGAACTCGGCCCGGCGCGGGTCGTCCAGGATCGCGCGCAGGGTCCGCGCGGTCAGGCACCACCATTGCAATCCCAGATGCGGCGACAGCCCGGCGGGCATCCGCCGGCAGATCTTGCTGCGGCGCTGCCATTCGACAAAGCGGTCGAACAGCCAGCGGCGGCGTTTCCAGTCAAAGGGAAAGAACAGCGTGAAGCGTTCCTCGTTCAGCCCGCCGACGGTCCAGCCGACATCGTGGCTGCTGACGCTTTCGATATGGTCGCGGTCGGGATCGGCGGCCAGATAGGCGGTCAGTTCGGCAATGGGCCGCAAGGGCAGGCAGGCGCCCGAGGCCAGATAGACATGGGTCGTGTCGGGAAAGCGGTCCAGCAGGTCCTCTGCGGCGTCCTGCGTCGCGCGCACAAGGCTGAAGCGGCCCCAGGAACAGCGGTGGCGCCTGGTGAAGATCACGCCCTCGCAATCCGCCA
>JAPSIP010000254.1 GCA_031178645.1 Paracoccus sp. (in: a-proteobacteria)
GTTCGGCATCGACGCCCTCGGGGACGCTTTCCAGATAGGTAGTTTCGACCCGGTCGCCGAACTCTTCTTCGACCGCTAACCGGCCCTGGTCATGCTGATAGGTCCAGCCGCCGTCGCTGACCGGGCCGACATAGATGAAGCCGATTTTCAGCGGGTCTTCCTGTGCCCAGACGGGCAGGGCAAGGCTGATCGTCGTCATGGCGGCGACGCTGGCGATAAGCTGTCTGCGGTTCATGTGTCCCTCTCTCTGATGGGCCCTTCGCTGTCAGCGCAGGGCGTGGAAATCCTGCCCCAGCGAGCCGGGTGCGGTGCCGCCCGCGCGGCGGCTGAACTTTTGCCGGGCCGAGATGGCGACCAGCACGATGATCGTCGCCAGATAGGGCGCCATCGACAGCAATTGCACTGGCACCCGGACGCCTGCGGCTTGCAGGCGCAGTTGCAGCACGGTGACGCCGCCGAACAGCCAAGCGCCTGCCAGTACGCCCACGGCGGTCCAGTTGGAAAAGACCACGATGGCAAGGGCGATCCAGCCGGCGCCCGCCGTCATCCCTTCGGTCCATTGCAGCACGGTCGCGACCGAGATGAAGGCCCCGCCGACCCCCGCCATGGCTCCGCCAAAGGCGATGGCAGCAAGGCGCACGCGGCGCACGTCATAGCCAAGCGCATGGGCCGCGTCGTGGTTTTCGCCCACCCCGCGCAGGATCAGCCCCGCGCGGGATCGGTTCAGGAACCACCAGATCGCTGGCACCATCGCCAGGCCCAGCCAGACGATCCAGTTGAGCCCCAGCGGCCCGGCGCTCATGGTGGGTGCCCTCACGCCCTCGACCGGCTTGCCGAACAGCGCGGCCAGGCCCAGCCCGAACAGCGTCAGCGCAAGGCCGGATGCGATCTGGTTCGACATCAGGAACTGCGTCAGGATCGCGAAGGGCAGGGCGACCAAAGCCCCGGCCAGGGCGGCTGCGGCAAAGCCCAGGAAGGCGTTGCCGCTGTAATAGGCGGTGGCAAAGCCCGACAGGGCGCCGACGATCATCATCCCCTCGACCCCGAGGTTCAACACGCCTGCGCGTTCCACGACCAGCTCGCCCAATGCAGCGAACAGGATGGGCGTCGATGCGGACAGAAGCAGCAGGAACAGGGCAACGGGGTCGATCATGCCGTGGCCCTCCGGGTGATGCGAAAGCGGGTCAGCAGGTCGAAGCCCAGCAGGAAGAACAGCAGCATCCCCTGGAAGACCTGCACGGTCGCGGCGGGCAGGTTCATCGTCAACTGCGCCAGTTCGCCCCCGATATAGGTCAGGGCCAAAAGCAGCCCTGCCAGCAGGATGCCCACGGGATGCAACCGGCCCAGGAAGGCCACGATGATCGCGGTGAAGCCGTAACCCACGCCGACCTTGTCGGTGATCTGGCCTGCGGGGCCGGCGACCTCGAACAGCCCGGCCATTCCGGCAAGCGCGCCCGAGAGGCCGAGGCAGAAGGCCACCAGCGTTTGCGGCTTCACGCCTGCG
The DNA here is from genome assembly GCA_031178645.1 of Paracoccus sp. (in: a-proteobacteria). Classification (GTDB taxonomy): domain Bacteria; phylum Pseudomonadota; class Alphaproteobacteria; order Rhodobacterales; family Rhodobacteraceae; genus Paracoccus. Next base: position 1,505 of record JAPSIP010000254.1, read on the forward strand.
AAGCGGGCGGCACGCGGCGCAATACCCGCGGCGCGGATGTGAAAGCCCCGGATGTGGCGCGACATCAGGAACCAGGTCGCCAGCACCGCGACAACGGCTGCAACCACGCCCCAATGGGCGCCGGTCCCGGCGATCAGTTCCGGGTTCGAGGCGGCGGGATATTGCTGCAGGTTGCGCGATCCGGGCATCCCGAAGCCTTCGGGGTTCTTCATCGGACCAAATGCCATCCAGGCGGCGATGCGCTGGGCGACATAGACAAGCATCAGCGACACCAGGATCTCGGACGCGCCGAACCAGTTGCGCAAAAGTGCCGGGATCATGCCCCAGGCCCAGCCCCCAAGCGCGCCCGCGATGACCATCGCAGGGAAGATCCACATTTCGGGCGCAGGATAGGCGGCAAGCGCCACGGCGGCGCCGGTAATCGCCCCGATGATGTATTGCCCCTCGGCGCCGATGTTCCAGATGCCGGCGCGGAAGCCCACCGCAAGGCCCGAGGCGATCAGGATCAGCGGCGCGGCCTTGACCAGCAGTTGGGGGCGGGAATAGCCGGCGGCGGGACCGAACAGCGGATCCCAGAAGATCGTGCGGATCGCGGCCACCGGGTCATAGCCCATGATCGCGAACAGCAGCCCGCCCGCCAGCATGGTGGCCACCACCGCCATGACGGGCGTGGCGATCCGCAACAGGGGCGCGCTTTCGGTGTGGGGAACAAGGCGGATCATAGGTGGGCGACCTCCATCCCGTGGGCGCCGCCCAGCATCAGGCCGATCTGGTCCAGCGTCAGACCGTCAGTCGGGACGGGGGCGGAGAGGCGGCCTTCGTTCAGCGCGCAGAAACGGTCGGAAAGCTCCAAGATCTCGTCCAGGTCCTGAGAAATCACGATGACGCCCGCGCCCTGGCCCGCCAGATCCAGCAGCGACTGGCGCACGGCGGCACTAGCGCCCGCATCGACGCCCCAAGTGGGCTGGTTCACCACCAGCACGCGGGGGGCCTGCATCACCTCGCGCCCGATGACAAATTTCTGCAGGTTGCCCCCCGACAGCGCCTTGGCGGCGGTCCCAGAGCCGGGGGTGCGGACGTCGAAGGCGCGGATCACGGCTTCGGCAAAGGCGCGGGCGGCGGGGCGGTCGATCAGGCCGTTGCGCACCAGCCCCTTGCGCGCGCCCGCCGTCAGCAGCGTGTTGTCGGTCAGGCTGAAGTCGGGAACGGCGGCATGGCCCAGCCGATCCTCGGGTGCGGCCAGCAGGCCCGCCGCGCGCCGCGCCTCGGGGCCATGGCGGGACATGTCAGCTCCTTCCAGCAGGATCGAGCCGGGGGCGCTGCGAGCCTCGCCCGACAGGGCGGCCAGCAGTTCGTCCTGGCCGTTGCCCGCGACGCCGCCGATGCCCAGGATCTCACCGGCGCGCAGGGTCAGGGCGACGGATTTCAGCGCCGTCCCTTCCGCCGTTGGGGCGGGCAGGGATAGACCCTTGACCTGAAGCAGCACCTCGCCTGCCTGGCGGCCGCTGCGGTCGATTGGGCCCATTTAGCCCCCGACCCAAAACGCGGCCCGCCACCGGGCCCAATGGGTGCGCGG
>JAPSIP010000255.1 GCA_031178645.1 Paracoccus sp. (in: a-proteobacteria)
CTGCATGTCGAGGAAGAACTGGAACCGGGCGAAACCGCGCGCTGCGTCCGCTGCGGCGGCGTCCTGGCCAAGCCGCGCGGCGGCGCCTTTGTCCAGTTGATCGCGCTGTCCTTCACCACGGTCGTGCTGATGATGGGCGCGATCTTCTTTCCGTTCCTTGAAATCTCGCGCATGGGCTTTGGCAATGCGACCTCGCTGTTCGGGGTGGGCATGGCCTTTGCCGACGGCGTCCTGCTGCCGCTGGTGCTGGCGGTCATGGCGATGATCGTGGGCCTGCCCGTGCTGCGGGCCTTTCTGCTGGTCTATACCTTGTCCCCCCTGGCGCAGGGCCGGGCGCCTTATCGTCATGCCGCAGGGGCCTTTCGCTGGTCCGAACTGCTGCGCCCCTGGTCGATGGCCGAGATTTTCGTGATCGGCACCGCCGTGGCCCTGGTCAAGGTGGCGGGCATAGCCACGGTCCATCTGGGCCCCGCCTTCTGGGCCTTCTGCGCACTGATCCTGGTCAACCTCGCCTCGCGCGGGTTCATGTGCCAGACGACCATCTGGGACGCGATCGAGGAGGCGGGCATCAAGACCGACGGCCGGGAAATGGCCAAGGGCCGCGCATCATGAAGATCGAAGGCCACGACGGGCCGGTCATGACCGCCCACCGGGCGGGCCTGCTGGGCTGCCGGTCCTGCGGCCGCGTCTGGCCCGAGGACCAGGAAGCCTGCGACCGCTGCGGCGCGGATCTGGTGCCGCCCGACCGGCGCGGGCTGCAGAAGGTCTGGGCCTGGTGGATCGCCGGCCTGGTCATGTATATCCCCGCGAACCTGTTCCCGATGATGCGCACCCAGACCTTTGCCGGTTTGCAGGGCAGTTCCGAGGCCACGATCCTGGAAGGCGTGGTCGAGCTGATGCACTATGGCAACTATGACATCGCCATCATCGTCTTCGTGGCTTCGGTCATCGTGCCGGTGGCCAAGTTCCTGGCGATCGCCTGGCTTGCGACCGTCGCGGGACGCCCAGCCACGGTTGAACAGGCCCATACAAGGCTGAAGATCTATGAAGTGGTGGAATTCATCGGCCGCTGGTCGATGATCGACGTCTTCGTGGTGGCGATCCTGTCAGCGCTTGTGCAGCTTGGCTTTGTCGCATCGGTCCATCCCGGCCCCGCCGCCGTATCCTTTGCGCTGTCGGTTGCCTTCACCATGCTTTCCGCGCAAAGCTTCGATCCAAGACTGATCTGGCGCGGCCTGCCGCTGCGGAACCGGACAGGGATCGAGGGGCAGGACTGACACCGCAATGACCGACACGCCGCCGCCGAGACCGGCAAGCCCCGTGCGCAAGACTGCCGCGCGCGCCGCGCAGGCCGGGATCAACGTGATCTGGCTTGTGCCCATCATCGCCCTGATCGTGACCCTGGGCATCGCCTGGAACGCCTATTCCAGCCGCGGCACCGTGATCGAGGTCGAGTTCGCGGACGCGACCGGCGTCACGCCCGGCGAAACCACCCTGCGCTTTCGCGAGATCACCGTGGGGCAGGTGGAATCGGTCAGCTTCACCCCGGATCTGGCTCGCGTGGTCGTCAGCATCCGCGTGGACAAGGACGTGGCGCCCTATATCGACAGCGAAGCCTCGTTCTGGATCGTCCGGCCGCAGGTCTCGGCCCAGGGCGTGACGCGCCTGGACACCGTGCTGACCGGCGCCTTCATCGAAGGCTATTGGGACGCCAGCATCTCGGCCGAACAGAACCGCTTTGTCGGCCAGGACCGCCCGCCGCTGATCCGCGAGGATACGCCCGGCACGCTGGTCACCCTGGCCATGGAAAATGCCGACGGCATCACCGAAGGCGCGCCTGTCCTGTATCGCGGGGTCCAGGTCGGACGGATGGAGAATATCCGCCTGGCCGACACCGAAGACCAGGTCATCGCCGACGCCTTTATCGAGGCACCCCATGACAAGCGGCTGACGACCTCGACCGTGTTCTGGGACACCTCGGGCTTCTCGCTGTCGCTGGGTGCGTCGGGCGTGTCCTTCAACGTCAATTCCCTGTCCTCGGTCCTGCAGGGCGGGGTCGCCTTTGACACCTTGATCAGCGGCGGTCGGCCCATCGAAGGTGGCCATGTCTATACCCTGCAGCCTGACGAGGAAACTGCGCGGAACGACATCCTGGCCAGCGACAATGCCGAACCGCTGCGCCTGGCCATGCTGATCGACGATTCCCTGCGCGGGCTGGCAAAGGGCGCCGACGTGCAGTTCCAGGGCCTGCGTGTCGGCCAGGTCACGGATCTGGCCGTTTCGCTGGACGAACCCAGGGGAGAGATCCGGCAGGTCGTGACCATGGCGATCTCGCCCGCGCGGCTTGGCCTGCCCGAGGACGCCACCCCCGAGGATGCCCTGGCTTTCCTGCAGGAAGCCGTGGCCGACGGCCTGCGCGCGCGTGTCGCCAGTGCCGGCTTCCTTGGAACCTCGCTGATGGTCGAGCTTGTGGAAATCCCGGGCGCCGCGCCGGCAAGGATCAACACCGACGCCCAGCCGAACGCGATCATCCCCTCGGTCCCCGGCGACCTGGACGATTTCAGCGCAAGCGCCCAAGGCTTCCTGTCGCGCATCGGCAACCTGCCGCTGGAAGACGTGCTGCAATCGGCGACGGACATGATGAACAGCATCACGGCCCTTGCCAGTTCCGAAGACACCCGCGCGATCCCCGAAAGCCTGCGCCAGACCTTGGACCAGACCCGCAATGCCGCCACCGATATCGGCGGCATGGCCCGCGACCTGCGCGAAAGCGGCACCGCCCAGAACCTCGCCCGCCTTGTCGAGGAAGCCGCAGCCGCGGCCGAGGCGGTCAGGCTTGCCGCAGCCGACGTGCCCGAGGTCGTGGACCAGATCGACGCCGCCGCCGCCGCCGTCGAAGAATTCGGCTTCGCCGAGGTCAGCGCCCAGGCCGAAGGAATCCTGGCCGACCTGCGCGCCATGCTGGGCAGCGAGGATGCCGAGCAACTGCCCGGCAACCTGTCCGACACGCTTGAAGCCGCCTCGGGCCTCTTGAACGACCTGCGCGACGGCGATGCGGCAGGC
>JAPSIP010000256.1 GCA_031178645.1 Paracoccus sp. (in: a-proteobacteria)
CGGCCCCGAGGTGGACATCGCCCTTGACCCGCTGGAAGGCACAACGCTGACGGCCAAGGACATGCCGAACGCCCTGACCGTGATCGCCATGGCCCCGCGCGGCACGCTGCTGCACGCGCCTGACGTGTACATGGAAAAGCTGGCCATCGGGCCGGGCTACCCGACCGACGTGGTCAGCCTGGACATGTCGCCGTCCGAACGCGTCCGCGCCCTGGCCCAGGCCCGCGGGGTCGAGGACAGCGACATCACCGTCTGCATCCTGGAACGCCCCCGGCACGAGGATCTGGTGGCCGAGGTCCGGTCCACCGGCGCTGCCATCCGGCTGATCACCGATGGCGACGTGGCTGGCGTGATCCACTGCGCCGAGGCGGAACTGACCGGCATCGACATGTATATGGGATCGGGCGGCGCGCCTGAAGGCGTGCTGGCGGCATCCGCGCTGAAATGCATGGGCGGGCAGATGTGGGGCAAGCTTCTGTTCCGCAATGACGACGAACGCGGCCGCGCGCGCAAGGCGGGGATCACCGACCTTGACCGCATCTATGCGCGCGATGAACTGGTGACGGGCGACGTGATCTTTGCCGCGACCGGGGTCACGAACGGGTCGATCGTGGCTGGCGTGAAGCGCGAGCCCGGCTATCTGACGACCGAGACGATCCTGATGCGGTCCAAGACCGGATCGCTTCGCCGGATGATTTATCGCAACCCGATCAAGTAAGGGGGCCTGGCCCCCGTCCCTGCGGTCTTCGCCCAGGGTATTTGGACAACGAAGAAGGTGCTGCCGTGACGTTCCTGGGAATCGAGCAATCGCTGACGAATCGGCGGTGGGTCGGCCCGGACGGCACGGCTGACCGTGCGGCCGAAGGCCTTGCCCAACGCACCGGGCTGCCGCTGGCCGTGGCGCGCGTTCTGGCCGAACGGGGGGTCGAGGCCGATGGAGCCGAGGGCTTCCTGACGCCCAGGCTGCGCGACCTGCTGCCCGATCCCTTGTCGCTCCGGGACATGGCGGTGGCGGCCGACCGGCTGGTCGCAGCGGCAGCCGGCGGCGAGCGGATCGCGGTCTTTGCCGATTACGACGTAGATGGCGGCGCTTCCGCCGCGCTGCTGCTGGACTGGCTGCGGGCCCAGGGCCGGGACGCCACGCTGTATATTCCTGACCGCATCGACGAAGGCTATGGCCCCAACGCCCCCGCGATGGCGGCGCTGGCGCGCGACCACGACCTGATCGTCTGCGTCGATTGCGGTACGCTGAGCCATGACGCCCTGGCCGCCGCCGCAGGCACCGATATCATCGTGCTGGACCACCACCTTGGCGGAGAGACGCTGCCCCCCGCGCTTGCGGTGGTGAACCCCAACCGTGCCGACGAGGACGGATCGCTGGGCCATCTTTGCGCGGCTGGCGTGGTCTTCCTGACCCTGGTGCAGGCGGGTCGGGTTCTGCGCGCCCAAGGACGACCCGAGCCTGACCTGATGGCGATGCTGGACTTGGTGGCCCTGGCAACCGTGGCCGATGTCGCGCCCCTGGTCGGCGTCAACCGCGCCTTCGTGCGCCAGGGGCTGGCGATCATGTCGCGCCGCCGCCGCCCCGGCCTTGTGGCGCTGTCCGATGTGGCGCGTCTCGACGGCCCGCCAGGCGCCTTCCACCTGGGCTTCCTGCTGGGCCCGCGCATCAATGCCGGGGGCCGGGTCGGTCGGGCCGATCTGGGCGCGCTGTGCCTGTCTTGCCGCGACCCGCGCGAGGCCGGGCGGCTGGCCGCTGAACTGGACGGGCTGAACCGCGACCGCCGCACCATCGAGGCCGCGTGCCGGGACGAGGCCCTGGCCCAGGTCGAGGCGCGGGGCGACGCCCGGCTGTCCTGGGCCGCTGGTCCCGGCTGGCATCCCGGTGTCGTGGGCATCGTTGCCGCCCGGGTGAAAGAAGCCACCGACCTGCCCTCGGTCGTGATCGGGGTGGAAGGTGGCATCGGCAAGGGCAGCGCCCGTTCGGTCCCCGGTGTCGACCTGGGCCGTGCGATCCACCGGCTGGCCGAGGAAGGCCTGCTGATCAAGGGTGGCGGGCACATGATGGCCGCGGGCCTGACCGTGGCCGAGGAGATGATCCCCGCCGCCATGGCCCGCCTTGCCGACCTGATCCAGAAGGATCTCGCGCAGCGGACCGGGGCGCGCGACCTGCGCATCTCGGGCCTGATGGAATGCGCGGGCGCCACGCCGCAGATCTTCCGCCAATTGGAGGATGCGGGCCCTTACGGCCAAGCCGCACCTGCGCCGCGCTTTGCCTTTGCCGACCAGATGATCGACAGCGCCAGCACCATGGGCGACAGCCATCTGCGCCTGTCCTTCCGCAGCGCGGGCGGCCCGGCCCTGGAAGCCGTGGCCTGGGGCGCGATGACCGGCCCCCTGGGGCCTGCGCTGATCGGGGCAAGGGGGCGTCGCTTTCATCTGGCAGGCAAGCTGGACCTGTCCACCTGGGGCGGGCGCGAAAGGCTGCGCCTGCGGCTGGAAGACGCGGCACCCGTCTGACCTGTCTGGTCACCGCCCGGCACCACCGCTAACCTGCCCGCGACACTGGCAGGAGAACGCGATGAAACTGACCTGGCTTGGACATTCCGGCTTTCGCCTGGAAATCGAGGATGCCGTCATCCTGATCGACCCCTGGCTGTCCGGCAATCCCGTCTTCCCCGAGGATCGACGCACCGACGCCATCGGGGGCGCGACCCATATCCTTCTGACCCACGGCCACGGCGATCATTCCGGCGACACGCTGGCCATCGCCAAGGAACTGAAGATCCCTGTCGCGGGCATCTATGACCTGATCAACAGCTGGTCCACCCACCAGGACATCAACGGCATCGGCTTCAACAAGGGCGGCACGGTCGACCTGGGCGGCGCAAAGGTGACGATGGTGAATGCGTCCCATTCCAGTTCGCTCGACGGGGCGGACGGTCCCATCTATGCGGGCCATGAATCCGGCTACATGATCGCGGGCGAAGGCCATGTGATCTATGTCTCGGGCGATACCGACATCATGGCCGACATGGCCTGGATGGGCGAAT
>JAPSIP010000257.1 GCA_031178645.1 Paracoccus sp. (in: a-proteobacteria)
CCCGGTGATCATGCCAAAGCGTCGGTCCCTTGGCGATGGCGTCGTGATAAGGCCGGTACTGGTCAGGATCGATGAAGTGCTGGCGGCGGTCCAGTTCCTCGGCCGCGCGAAAGATGCTGTCGGGCAGGAACTTGCCATGCAGCAGAACCCCCGACAGGCGCGGATCGCCCGGCCCGTCATACTGGTCGTTCAGCCGGGGCGGCAGGGCCGAATGGGTCGAATTGACATAAACATACCGCCGGCTCCACCGGACCAGGGGCAGCTTGTTCAGCGTCGGCCCGCGGTCGGGGTCGTCGGGGAAGAACACCTGTTCCCGCACGCCGCCCTGCAGGATGCGGTTGCGCTTGGGCGCCACCACCCGGCAGCGATAGGGCGAGGGGTCGAACCAGGGCAGCCGGTCTGTCAGCGGTGCGTCGGGGCCGGCATCGGCCTGCCCCAGCGGGCCGCGAGGATACAGATCCAGCATCATCGCGCCCATGGCAGGCCTGCCGACAGCATCCAGATGCGCCACAAGGTCAGGCAGCGGGCGGCGGTCCCAGTCGGGATAGACCAGCAACTCGTCCACATCGACCGTCAGGCACCAGTGGCCATGCCCGTGGCGGAACTGCAACGCGCCCAGCCAATCCATCCCGAACCGCGAGGCGCGATAGCTTCCGGCCGCCTGCCACAAGGAAACGTCGGGTTGACCACGCAGGAGCGCATCCGAGCCATCGGTGCTGGCATTGTCCACGATAAGGAAGGCGCCGACGCCCAGCTTGCGGTAATGCGCCAGGAACTCGGGCAGGCGCAGCATCTCATTGCGCAGGGTGGCAAAGCACAGGATTTCGTCTGGCCGGATGGCTGCAGTGCGGTCCACGACGGGGGTCAACTCGCGCGCCGCCCGAAGGCAGCGCCACAAAAGCTCTCGCCGTTTCCAGCGTTGACGATAGGCGGACCAGGCCCGTCGCAGACCCGGCCCGTCCTTCACGCCTGATAGGCGCCGTTCTGGTGCCACCGCCAGGCGTCGCCGATCATCTGCTTCATGGTCGAGCGGGCCGGTTCCCAGCCCAGTTCGGCCTTGGCCCGCGTGCTGCCGCAGACCAGCTTGACCGCATCGCCGCCCCGGCGCGGGCCATCGACCATCGGCACGGGCCGGTTGGTGACATGGCGGGTGGCGTCCACGACCTCGCGGACGGAAAAGCCCGATCCTGTGCCCAGGCAGAACACCCGGCTGCCGCGGCCCGCGCGCAGCCATTCCAGGCCCTTCACATGGGCATCCACCAGATCCATGACATGAACATAGTCGCGGATGCAGGTGCCGTCCGGCGTGGGATAATCCGTCCCATGCACCGTCAGCGCCGCGCGCTTGCCGTCCACCGCATCCAGGATCAGCGGGATCAGATGCGTTTCGGGACGGTGATGTTCACCCACCTCGCCATCCGGATCGGCGCCCGCCACGTTGAAATAGCGGAAGATCACCGACCGCAGCCCGTGCGAGGCGCCGAAATCGGCCAGCATGTCCTCGATCGCGCGCTTGGAGGCGCCATAGGCGTTCAGCGGTGCTTGCGGCGTATCCTCGTCCAGAACCTCTCCGTCGCGGTCGCCATAGGTCGCGCAGGTCGAGCTGAACACGAAATCCAAGCAGCCCGCCGCGATCGCGGCCTCGATCAGGTTCAGCGATCCGCTGACATTGTTGCGCCAGTATTTCCCGGGTTCGGCCATGGCCTCGCCCACCTGGCTTAGCGCCGCGAAATGCAGGACCGCCGCGGGGCGATGCTGGGCAAAGGCCGCATCAAGCGCCGCCCGGTCCAGCAGGTCGGCCTGCACGAAGGGGCCGAATTTCACGGCATCGCGCCAGCCCGTGGACAGGTTGTCCAGCGTCACCGGCACAAAACCCTCAGCCGCCAGGGCCTTGCAGGCGTGCGAGCCGATATAGCCCGCACCCCCCGTCACCAGAACTGTTTTCGACATGGATTATTCGGCCGCCCGGCGAAGGGACATGACGTCGTGCAGGTATTTCGCAAACTCGTCCTTCAGCTCGTCGCGATCAAGGCCAAAGGCCACCGTCGCCTGCAGGAAGCCCGCCTTCGATCCGCAGTCGAACCGCTGGCCGCGGAAGCGCAGGCCGAACACGTCGCGCCCTGCCTCGATCTCGTCGGCGATGGCGTCGGTCAACTGGATTTCCCCGCCCGACCCGGCCTTCAGCTTGTTGAGGTTCGCCATCACGGTGGGGGCCAGGATATAGCGCCCGATCACCGCCAGGTTCGATGGCGCGGTGCCCAGCGGCGGCTTTTCGACCATGCCGCGCGCCTTGACGATCGCGCCCATGTCCTCGGCCACGTCCAGCACGCCATAGGCCTGCGCCTTCTCGGGCGCGACTTCCATCGTGGCGACCATGCTGCCGCCGGTCTCGCCATAGGCCTCGATCATCTGCTGCAGGCAGGGCGGCTCGCCCATGATGACGTCATCGGTCAGCACCACAGCGAAGGGCTCGTCCTCGGCCAGAAGACGGCGGGCGCACCAGACCGCGTGGCCCAGGCCAAGCGCCTTGTGCTGGCGGATATAGGCGATCGCGCCCGATTCCATGTTGGTGCCCCGCAGCACTTCCAGCAGGTCGTTCTTGCCGGATTTCTTGAGGCTGCTTTCCAGTTCATGGGCGTGGTCGAAGTAATCCTCGAGCGCGCCCTTGCCGCGGGACGTCACGAAAATGAACTCGGTGATACCGGCGGCCCGCGCCTCGTCGATGGCGTACTGGATCAGCGGCCGATCGACCAGGGTCATGATTTCCTTCGGAATGCTTTTCGTCGCCGGAAGGAAACGCGTGCCCAGACCAGCTACGGGGAAGATGGCCTTGGTAACTTTACGGTTCATTTGCTGTGATACCCTTGTTCGATCAATCGCGGACGGCCCTGCGGCCGAACGCAAGACAACTCTTGTCAGCCGCAAAGGCTGCATCATCAATCTGGATATTACCCATGTCGGCGGAAGCGCGCCAATGCAAATGCAGAAAAGCGCAGGGGAATATCATGAACGCGGGCAAAATCTTCCCTAGCGGCAGCTTTTCAGTCCAGGT
>JAPSIP010000258.1 GCA_031178645.1 Paracoccus sp. (in: a-proteobacteria)
GGGCGACATGGGCGACATGCAGATGGGCAGCCAGGCCCGCCTGATGAGCCAGGCGATGCGCAAGCTGACCGCCAGCATCGGGCGTTCGAACTGCATGGTGATCTTCATCAACCAGATCCGCATGAAGATCGGCGTGATGTTCGGCAATCCGGAAACGACGACGGGCGGCAACGCGCTGAAGTTCTATGCCTCGGTCCGCCTCGACATCCGCCGCACCGGCGCCGTCAAGGACCGCGACGAGGTGATCGGCAACGCCACCCGCGTGAAGGTCGTCAAGAACAAGGTCGCGCCGCCCTTCAAGCAGGTCGAGTTCGACATCATGTATGGCGAGGGCATCAGCAAGGTCGGCGAGTTGATCGACCTTGGTGTCAAGGCCGGCGTGGTCGAGAAGTCGGGCGCCTGGTATTCCTATGGCGACGAACGCATCGGCCAGGGCCGCGAGAATGCCAAGCAGTTCCTGCGCGACAACCCTGAAAAGGCCACCGCGATCGAGGACAAGATCCGCGCAAGCCACGGCCTGGAATTCGCGGCCGAAGGTGGCGAGGACGACAGCCTGACCGAGGAATGATCGGGCAGGCCGGAAACTGCAAAGGCGCGGCATTGCCGCGCCTTTTGCCATTCCGGGGGGTGCAGCCTAGAAGATCAGGGCCAGGATCCCGATCACGACCAGCAGGCCGATGATGAAGATGACGCCGATCGTCCCGCCGATGAACTTGAGCATGTGAACCTCCTGCTTGTCCAAGGTAACGGGTGCGTGGCGCCAGTTGTTCCGGCCCGCCGTCGCTGGACAGGAACCCGCGCGCCGGATAGACCATGCCAGCCCGGTGACGGCCGGTGTGCGACCCAGCGATGAAGGCCTGCCATGCCCAGTCTGAACGACATCCGATCCACTTTCCTGAACTTCTTCGAGCGTAACGGCCACAAGGTCGTCGACAGCTCGCCCCTGGTGCCGCGCAACGACCCCACGCTGATGTTCACCAACTCGGGCATGGTGCAGTTCAAGAACCTGTTCACCGGGGCCGAGACGCGCGACTACAAGCGCGCGACGACGGCGCAGAAATGCGTGCGCGCGGGCGGCAAGCACAACGACCTGGACAACGTGGGCTATACCGCGCGCCACCACACCTTCTTCGAGATGCTGGGCAATTTCAGCTTCGGCGATTACTTCAAGGAACAGGCCATTCCCTTTGCTTGGGAACTGCTGACCAAGGACTTCGGCATCCCCCGGGACAAGCTGCTGGTCACCGTCTATCACACCGACGATGAGGCCGCGAACATCTGGAAGAAGGTCGCCGGCCTGACGGACGACCGGATCATCCGCATCCCGACCGACGACAACTTCTGGCGGATGGGCCCGACCGGCCCCTGCGGCCCCTGCACCGAGATCTTCTTCGACCACGGCGACCATATCTGGGGCGGCCCTCCGGGTTCGGCGGATGAGGACGGCGACCGCTTCATCGAGATCTGGAACCTCGTCTTCATGCAGAACGAGCAGTTCGAGGACGGCTCGATGCGCGCGCTGGACATGCAGTCGATCGACACCGGCATGGGGCTGGAGCGGATCGGCGCTCTGTTGCAGGGCAAGCACGACAACTATGACACCGACCTGATGCGGTCGCTGATCGAGGCTTCGGCCAATGCCACCAGCAACGATCCCGACGGGCCGGGCAAGGTCCATCACCGGGTCATCGCGGACCATCTGCGGTCCACCAGCTTCCTGATCGCGGACGGGGTCATGCCCAGCAATGAAGGGCGCGGCTACGTGCTGCGCCGGATCATGCGCCGCGCGATGCGGCACGCGCATATGCTGGGCGCGCAGGATCCTGTGATGCACAAGCTGGTCCCGGCCCTGGTCCGCCAAATGGGCGCGGCCTATCCGGAACTGACCCGCGCCCAGGCGATGATCGAGGAAACCCTGCGATCTGAGGAAACCCGCTTCCGCCAGACGCTGGATCGCGGGCTGCGCCTGCTGGACGACGAACTGGCCAAGCTGCCCGAAGGCGCGAACCTGCCCGGAGAGGCGGCCTTCAAGCTGTATGACACCTATGGCTTCCCGCTGGACCTGACGCAGGACGCGCTGCGCGAACAGGGCCGGGCGGTCGATACGGCGGGCTTCGACACGGCAATGGCCGAGCAGAAGGCCAAGGCCCGTGCCGCCTGGTCGGGTTCGGGCGACGCCAAGGACGCAGCCATCTGGCTTGAACTGGCGGAAAAGCACGGCTCGACCGAGTTCCTGGGCTATGATACCGAGGAAGCCGAGGGGCAGATCCTTGCCGTCGTGGCCGATGGAGCCGATGTGGGCGACGTGACCGAGGGGCAGTCCGTGTCGATCGTCGTGAACCAGTCGCCCTTCTATGCCGAAAGCGGCGGCCAGGTCGGCGATACCGGCCTGATCAAGACCGAAACAGGCGCGGCCCGCGTGACCGACACGAAGAAGGTCGCGGGCGTCTTCCTGCACATGGCCGAGGTGACGCTGGGCACCATCAGCCGTGGCCAGGGCGCCACGCTGTCGGTCGATCACGACCGCCGCGGCGCGATCCGCGCCAACCATTCCGCCACCCACCTGCTGCACGAGGCGCTGCGCCGCGCGCTTGGCGACCACGTTTCGCAGCGGGGCAGCCTGAACGCGCCTGACCGCCTGCGCTTCGACTTCAGCCACAACAGTGCCGTATCGTCCAATGAACTGGCGCGGATCGAGGCCGAGGTGAACGACTTCATCCGCCAGAACAGCCCGGTCGAGACGCGGATCATGACGCCGGACGACGCGCGCGGCTTGGGCGCGCAGGCGCTGTTCGGCGAGAAATATGGCGACGAGGTCCGCGTCGTGTCGATGGGCAGCCTGGCCGACAGCGGCAAGGGCGCGGACGGCCAGACCTATTCGCTGGAGCTTTGCGGCGGCACGCATGTCGTGCGCACGGGCGACATCGGCGCCTTCGCGCTTCTGGGCGACAGCGCATCAAGCGCCGGCGTGCGGCGGATCGAGGCGCTGACCGGACAGGCGGCCCTGGCACATCTGCGCAACGCCGACCGGCAACTGTCCG
>JAPSIP010000259.1 GCA_031178645.1 Paracoccus sp. (in: a-proteobacteria)
CTGAGCCTGTCGGGACTGCCCAGCGACCGGTTCCTGTTCCTGGGTTTTCCGCCTTCGACCAAGGGCGCAAGGATGACCTGGCTGCGGCACTGGATGGCGGTCGATGCCACGCTGATCCTGTTCGAAAGCCCGCGGCGCGTTAACCAGACATTGAAAGAGATGTGCGAGGTTGACCCGAATCGTCCTACGGTGGTGGCACGCGAACTGACCAAGAAGTTCGAGGAAGTGATCCGGGGATCCGCCGCCGAATTGGCCGCCGATCCGCGCATGGCCGCCTTGAAAGGCGAGGTGGTGATGCTGCTAGACCGCCCCACGGCGGTGCAGGCCGATGACGATGCGGTCAAGGCTGCGCTGCAGGCGCGGCTGGGGTCGATGACGGTCAAGGACGCCGCCCGAGAGGTGGCAGGGGAATTGGGAATGGCGCGGCGCGATGTCTACCAGATCGCGCTAGGCATGGCTGAAGATGGGGATCAATGATGGGTTACGTTGCTAGCACGCTGGAGCTGCCATGGGCGATGCCTGTCCCTTCCAGGCAGGCATCGCCCATGCGCAAGGCACGGGGGCGCATGGCGAACCTGTCCGGCAGCCTGGCGGAAGAAAGCGTTGCGCGTCTGCTGGAACGGCGGGGCATGTCGATCCTTGCACGCCGCTGGCGTGGCAAGGCAGGCGAGATCGACCTGATCGCCCGCGACGGATCCTGCCTGGTTTTTGTCGAGGTCAAGCAGTCCGCGACACATGAGGCAGCGGCACTCAGGCTTGGGGCCGCGCAGCAGGGGCGCATCATGCGCGCGGCGCTCGAATACTGCGAGTCACTGGGTCAGGCGTCGTTGCCTGAAATGCGCTTCGATGCTGCCTTGGTCGACGCGCAGGGCCGGATCGAGATCCTGGAACGCGCCTTCGAGGAATGCTGTGCCTGATCGGCAACCTTGTCGACAGGGTTTCCTCGTGGTCTGGCTGCCTTGGACGGCTTAAGGACATCATCTGCGGGTGCCGTCGCGAAAGGTTGGGGATGAAGCGCTTCGATCATCATGCTGTAGGCGTTTGCCAGGGCTCGATCCTGCTGTTTTCCGCTTTCGAAGACCAGGGCGAGATGTGGTCCGGCCATGGGCATCGCCTTATTCGCCATCCCGTCACATTCGAGGAAGCCTTTGCCGGCCCGCCGGTCGTCCATGTGTCCATCGCAATGTGGGATATCGACGGGCAGGCCAACCAGCGTGCCGACATCTGTGCAGAGACAGTCACCCGCAACGGCTTTGACATCCTGTTCCAGACTTGGGGCGATACGCGCGTGGCGCGGATCCGGGCCGAATGGCTGGCCATCGGTCCGGTGGCGCATCTGGACGATTTCAGCCTCTAGGCCCGGTCCAGGTTCAAGGCGATCAGCCCGGCCGTCTGTTCCGTATGGGTCAGCGGAAGCATATGCCCGGCTGACGGCACCACCGCCCGTCCCACATCGGCCAAGCGTGGCGCCAGGGCATCGGCGATCCGGTGGATGACAGGGGGGCTGTCCTGCCCCAGGATGATCATGACCGGGGCATCGATGGCTTCCAGCCTCCCCTCACGCAGGATGTCTGCGCGGTCACGGGTCAGGGTCTCGTCAGTGTCGACCACCAGCTTGATCTGGTCTGCCATGGCCTGGCGGGCGGCCGGTGGCAAGCTGTCGAAGGGCGCCACGCCCCAGATGTCGATAAAGGCGCGCGCGGCATCGTCATTTCGCCCTTGGGCGATCAGTTCGGCCATTGTGCGGTCACGGGCGATTTGCTCGGCGTCGGGTGCTGCGGCGAAGAGCACCGGCTCGATCAGGGTCAGGCTTCGCACGGCGTCGGGGGCGGCGACGGCGATGCGCAGCGCGACGGTCGCCCCCAGGCTGTGGCCGATCAGGTCCAGGGGCCGGTCGATGAAGCTGGCCGCGATCCGGGTGACCGAGGTGTGGAAGTCCGGCCCCTGGGGCTGGGCCTCCCAGGGACCGCTGCGCCCATGGCCGGGCATGTCGAAACCGGTTAGGTCGATCCGCCCGTCCAGGCGTTCCGCAATCGGGCCCCAGTAGGCAGCGTTGCCCATCATGCAATGCAGGGCCAGGGCGGGGCGATCCTTGTCGCCCACCCAGTGGCGCTTGTATATCCCGCTCATAGCGTCGCGAGGTGCCGGTCGAGGAAGTCGAGCCGGTCTTGGCCCCAGAACTTCTGGCCGCTTTCCCTGACTACATAGAACGGCGCGCCGAAGACCCCGGCCTCGACCGCCTGTTCCAGGTTGCGGCCATAGGTTTCGGCGCCCACGAACAGCCCGCTGTCAGCCAGCGAGGCGTCGAAGCCATGCGTCGACAGGATGTCGCGGATGGTCGCGTCATCGCTGATGTCCCGCTCCTCGGCCCAGACGGCGCGGAGGAAGCCCTGGACCAGCCCGTCCAGGTCGCCGCCGCCCGCCTGCTGCGCGGCAATGATCGCATAGGACGAGGGCGCCATGTTCACCGGCCAATGGGCGGGCTTCAGGTTCAGGGGCATGTCCAGGTGCGCGGCCCAGCGGGGCAGTTCCTGGGCACGGTACTCCATGCGGCTAGGATGGCGGTTCGCGGGCCGCACGCCGCCCGTCCGGTCGAACAGTTGCAACAGGTCCAGCGGCTTGTAGGTGATCGTCGCGCCGTGGCGTTCCGCGATCCGTTCCAAGCGGTCGCCGGCCAGATAGGCCCAAGGGCTGATGGTCCCCAGATAGTAGTCGATATTGGCCATAAAGACGATCCTTCGCGATTTGCCCGCAGGCTAGCCGGGTGGTAAGGCGGGCGCAATCTGGCGAATCCCCCTGAAAAGGCTCCCTCCATGCCCGTCATGACCGAACCCAAGCTGATTTCCGGCAATGCAAACCGGACCCTTGCCGCATCCATCGCCCGGCGGATGTCCATGCACCGGGGCATGAATGTCAGCCTTTGCGATGCGCGGGTGGAGCGGTTCAACGACCAAGAAATCTTTGTCGAGGTCTATGAGAATGTCCGTGGCGAGGACATGTACATCATCCGGCCGACCTCGAAT
>JAPSIP010000260.1 GCA_031178645.1 Paracoccus sp. (in: a-proteobacteria)
CAGCGAATGGAAGAGGTATCAGGCCGCGCCGGGGCCGAGGATTTCGACCAGGGCCTTCTGGCTGGACCGCCGCTATCCCCTGGTCAACCGCTGGCGGGACAAGCTGTAGCGGCGCGTCCCGCCGCGCCCGTCACCCCAGCAATTCACGCGCGGCCATGTCGATGAAGGCTTCCTGGTTCAGCCCGACATTGTGAAGAAAGATCGTGTCCGCGCCCAGGCTGGAAAGCGCCTGCAGGTCGGCGCGGTGCAGCCCCGGATCGGCCGAGACGCGCACCGACCGGCCGATCTGGTCGGGGCCGACGAACTGGCCCAGCAGGTCGAAATCCGTCGGGCGGCGGATGTCCCAGTTGATCTCTCCTCCGATGGCAACGGGCCCCCATTGGTCCAGGGCATTGGCCATGGCCTGATCCTGCGTCTCGGCCCAGGAGATGGTGTGCTGGATATGAACCGGCTTGCCCTCGCCCCCACCCTCGCGGAAGGCGGCGATGACCTTGGCGACATTGTCGGGATCGCCGCCCAGGGTCAGCAGCCCTTCCGCCCAGCCGCCCAGAAGACGCGCCGTTTCGGGCGTGGCGGCGGCGCCGAACAGGGGCGGCGGCGTGTCAGGCAGCGACCACAGCCGCGCCTCGATCACGGTGATGCGGCCGCGATGGGTGACAGTTTCGCCCCGCAGCAAGGCGTGCATCACGTCAAAGCATTCCCGCAGCCGCGCATTGCGTTCGGGCTTGTCGGGCCAGGGCAGGCCCGTCACCCATTCGTTCAGCGCCTCGCCCGTGCCCAGGGCCAGCCAGAACCGGCCGGGGAACATCTGCCCCAGCGTCGCCACGGCCTGGGCCATCACCGCCGGGTGGTAACGGTATCCCGGCGCCGAGATGCTGCCAAAGGGAACCGTGGTCGCGCCCATCGCAGCCCCCAGCCAGACCCAGGCATGGCCCGACTGGCCCTGGCGCGTGCTCCAGGGTTGCAGGTGGTCGGAACACTTGACCCCGGCAAAGCCCGCCGCCTCGGCCCGGATGGCCAGGTCGCGCATGGCGCGGGGATCGAACTGTTCGTGCGAGGCGTGGTATCCGATGCGCGTCATGGCCGTTCCCCTTGTGCGTGCCTGCGGGAAGCCCACAACGGCGCGGGAAGTTCCCGCCCCGGAACAATACGCGGCCTTGCGGCTTGCGCTTTGGCAAGGAACGGGGGTGGGCAGGCATGGCCGACGCGGGCGAATGGTGGAAGAACGCGGTCATCTATGGCGTCGATGTCGCGCGGTTCTGCGACAGCAACGGCGACGGAATCGGCGACTTTCCCGGCCTGACCGAAAGGCTGGACCACCTGGTCCGGCTGGGCGTGACCTGCATCTGGCTGCTGCCCTTCCATCCCTCCACCAACCGCGACAACGGTTACGACATCACCGACTATCTGCAGGTCGATCCACGATATGGCAGCTTCGACGATTTCCTGTTCTTCCTGACCGAGGCCGGCGCGCGGGGGATCCGCATCATCCTGGATCTGGTGGCCCAGCACACGTCGGACCGCCATCCCTGGTTCCTGTCGGCCCGGCACGACGCCCGGTCGCCCTTTCGCGACTATTACGTCTGGACCGACCATCCGCCCCGCCCCGCGCCCGGCCGTGGCCCCATGTTTCCGGGGCAAGAGGACACGACCTGGACCCATGACCCGGTGGCGCAGCAGTATTACTATCACCGCTTCTTTCGCTTCCAGCCAAGTTTGAACCACGAAAACCCGGCGGTCTGGATGGGCGGCAAGGACAAGGACCACCGGATCCTGCGCGACATCTTCCGCCATGTCACCAGGCGCATCCCCGACGCGCTGATCATGTCCGAGGTCAACGAGGACGAAGGCAGCCTGCCCGATTTCTTCGACGGCGGGCAGATGAACGCGATGATGAACTTTTCGCTGAACAACCACCTGCTGCACGCCCTGGCGGTGGGCCGCGCGCAGCCGGTGCTGGACGGGCTGGCCCGCCTGCCCCCGCCGCCCGACAACGGCGTCTGGGCCAATTTCCTGCGCAACCTGGACGAGGCGACGCTGGAACGGCTGGACCCCGACGCCTTCCGCGCCACCGTGGACATCCTGGCCCCGGACCAAGACATGCGCATCTTCGACCGCGGCTTCCGCCGCAGGATAGCGCCGATGCTGGGCGGCGACGGCCCCCGGCTGCGCATGGCCCTCAGCCTGCTGTTCGCCATGCCCGGCGCGCCTCTGATCTGCTATGGCGACGAGATCGGCATGGGCGAGGATCTGGACCAGCCGGGCCGCCACGCGGTGCGCAGCCCGATGCAGTGGACCCGTGGCCGCAATGGCGGCTTTTCGGCCGCAGCCAAGGCCCGCCTGATCCAGCCCGTCGTGACCGGCGACTTTGGCCCGGACAAGGTGAATGCCCAAGACCAGTGGGACGACCCGGATTCGCTTCTGAACCACGTGGCCCGGCTGTCCGCGATCCGGCTGGATCATCCGGGCATCGGGCGCCGCGAATGCCGCACGATCGGCAACGCGCCCGATGGCGTGATCGCTCTGCGCTATGCCGCAGCCGACCACGATCTTGTCACGCTGCACAACCTGTCCCCGAAGCCCGTGCGGCTGGATCTGGACCTGGGCGCGGCCTGCCGGGGTGAGTCCACCGCCCTTCTGGGCGATCCACTGCAGACCCAGGACGGCCACCTTCGGGTCACCTTGCCCGGCCATGATTTCCGCTGGTCCCGGTGGCCCCGGTAAGGCAACCATAGGCCGACCCCTGATCTGAAAGGACAGCACATGACCATCCATGCCGTTGGAACCCAGGCTGCCGACCAGCCGCTTGGCCCGATGCAGATCACCCGCCGCGATACCGGCCCCCATGACGTGCGGATCGAGATCGCGTTTTGCGGCATCTGCCATTCCGACCTGCACCAGGCCCGCAGCGAATGGGCCGGCACCCTTTACCCCTGCGTCCCGGGCCACGAGATCGTCGGCCGCGTGACCGCCGTCGGCGACCATGTTTCCAGCCACAAACCCACGCCCACCAGATCGCCGG
>JAPSIP010000261.1 GCA_031178645.1 Paracoccus sp. (in: a-proteobacteria)
GCATACGCGCGTCGCCGGTTTCCAGGTAGCCATAAGTCTGGCTGCCCAGTCGCTCAGCCACAGCAAGTTTTCCGCCGAACCATGCTTCTTCTGGAGCGCGCCCACCGCGTCCAGCATCTTGTGGCGCACGGCCTCGTCCGTGTGGCGAAGACCGCCGGGCGACAGGACGCGGGCGCCATCGACGACCACCGCATTCAGATAGGTGCCGCCAAGGGCCAGACCGTTGCGGCGCATCGCATCCACGTCCGCTTGCCGGCAGAAGGTGCGGCTGTCGGCCAGTTCGCGCAGAAAGGCGCCATTGGCCATGTCCAGCCGCTTTTCCTGATGGCCGATGGCGGCATCGGTGAAGTCGATCTGAAAGTCGATCTCCAGATGATCGGCGGGGGTCAGGCGGGCGAAGGCCTCACCCTCGCGGACCTCAACCGGGCGCAACACGCGGATCGCACGCAGGTCGGCCTGCTGCAGCGCGATCCCGGCGCGCAGGATGCCGCGCACGAAAGGCGCGGCCGATCCGTCCAGAATCGGAACTTCGGGGCCGTCGACCTTGACCAGGGCGTTCTGGATTCCCGTGCCGGCCAGGGCAGCCATCACATGCTCGACCGTCGAAAGGGTCGTGCCCTTTCCGTCGTCCATCAAAGTGCACAGTTTCGAGGGTGTGACATGGTCCCAGCGGGCCGGAATATCGACGACAGGCGACAGGTCGGCGCGGCGGAAGACGATACCGTGACCGGCAGGCGCGGGATGGATCTCAAGCCGGGCGGGGGCGCCGGAATGCAGGCCCACACCTTGAAACGCCACCATCTTTTTCAACGTCGCCTGCATGACAACCAGCCTTCAACCAAATGCGACAGATATCTTTGTCGCTCAACGGATCACCTAGGCCCAAGGGGCCAAGCGTTCAATTAACGAATTGTAACGGCATGAAACATTCGGATGCGCCATTGCGGCAGGCCACGACAGGCCCATCGAAAGATGTGATCGACAAGAAAAAGGGCCGCCCAAGGCGGCCCTTTCGCGGATTGTCTGGATGTCGAATTCAGTTCGCCTGGCGGCGCAGGAAGGCGGGGATTTCTACGTTGTCCTGGGCCGAGTCGGGGCTGGCCAGATCGTCGAAATCGGTTTCCTGCTGGCGGGCACGAACCGCCACACGTTCATTCACACGTTCGGAAATCGAGGCCGCGGGGGGTTTCGCGCTGTGATCGGCATGGCCTGCCATCCGCTCCAGCATCCGGCCAAGACCGGCCATGCGGCTTTGCGGGCGCGCGGGTTCCTGCGGCTGCGGCGCGGGCGCCTGCTGACGCTCGCCCTTGTGCTCGACCGCGCGGCGCAGACGCTCCAGCGTCTCGGGCGAGGCTTGGCCCCGCGAGGCGCCCTGTGGGGCGCGCGGCGCGATGAAGCCCGCGTCTTCCTTGACGTTCAGCATCGCCGGCTGGGCCGGTTCCTTGCGCTGATAGGCCGGGGCGGGCATGTCATCCTCAATCCGGGCGGCGGGTGCGGCGGGCTGGGTCAGCGGCGGGGCCACGCGGCGCGGCGGCAGGTCGTCCTGCTGCGGCGCGGTCTCGACCTTCTGGGACACGGCGGGGTTCTGGGTCAGCGGCTCGGCCATGCTGCGGCGGGTTGCCGGAACCTCGGCCACGCTGGCGGCCGCGTCGATGCCGGTCGCCACGACCGACACGCGGATCGAGCCGTCCATGTCCGGGTCCAGCGTCGAGCCGACGATGATGTTGGCATCGGCATCGACCTTGTCGCGGATGACGTTTGCGGCCTCGTCCAGCTCGAACAGCGTCATGTCATAGCCGCCGGTGATGTTGATCAGCACGCCCTTGGCGCCGTTCAGGCTGACTTCGTCCAGCAGCGGGTTGGCGATGGCGCGTTCGGCGGCTTCCTGGGCGCGGTTCTCGCCCGAGGCTTCGCCGGTGCCCATCATCGCCTTGCCCATCTCGTCCATGACGGACCGAACGTCGGCAAAGTCGAGGTTGATGAGGCCCGGCTTGACCATCAGGTCGGTCACGCCCTTGACGCCCTGGTACAGCACGTCGTCGGCCAAGGCGAAGGCTTCGGTGAAGGTGGTCTTTTCATTGGCGATGCGGAACAGGTTCTGGTTGGGGATGATCAGAAGCGTGTCCACGACCTTGTGCAGGGCCTCGATCCCTTCGTCGGCCTGGCGCATCCGCTTCGTGCCCTCGAACTGGAAGGGCTTGGTCACGACGCCGACGGTCAGGATCCCCATCTCGCGCGCGGCTTGGGCAATGATCGGGGCAGCGCCGGTGCCGGTGCCGCCGCCCATGCCCGCAGTGATGAAGCACATATGCGCGCCCATCAGGTGATCGACGATATCCTCGATCGTTTCCTCGGCCGCCTTGGCGCCGATCACGGGCTTGGCGCCGGCGCCCAGGCCTTCGGTCACCTTCGGACCCATCTGGATGCGGTTCGTCGCCCGCGAGCTGGCAAGCGCCTGCGCGTCGGTGTTGGCCACCACGAACTCGACCCCGTCGAGGTTCTTCTCGATCATGTTGTTGACCGCGTTGCCGCCCGCGCCGCCAACACCGAAGACGGTGATACGGGGCTTCAGCTCGTCTTCGTCGTTCATCATCAGATTGAGGTTCATGGTTCCGCCTGTTTTTGCTATGTCGACGGGTCCTGTCCTGCCGCCCGTCGAATCCCTCGTATCAGTTCCAATCCTAACGGCCGGCCGCCGCTGCGTCACTTAAAAAGAGGCCGCCTACCCCAAAATCTGGTGGTATTTGCTGGGGTTTTCGGCGGTATCTTGCCAATCCAGTTGAATGCGGTGCCCCGCCTTCAATCGGCCCATAACGGCCCTTTGTCCTCACCAGTTGTTCCTGAACCAGCGATAAGCGCGGCGCAGGCTGCGGGTCGGATAGCTGCTGGCAGGCATCTCGAAATCCCACCATTCATCCTGCGGATGTGCCGCGAACAGCGCGAGGCCAACGGCACTGGAAAAGCCGGGATCGGTGAACTGGTGGGCCAGCCCGTCGATCCGCAAGGGACGCCCGCAGCGGA
>JAPSIP010000262.1 GCA_031178645.1 Paracoccus sp. (in: a-proteobacteria)
CGAGGGCGTCGCCGACGAGATCGAGGTCTTCGTGACCGACCCCGAGCAGGTGGACGACTGGACGGGGCCGCTGCTGCAAGCCGCCGGACAAGGCGCGCAGGTCTGGAACTGGCGCAACTCCTCGGGGTCGTTCCTGGCGGCCCTGGACATGGAGGACGACGTGATGTTCGTCATCCTGTCAGTGCTGGTGCTGATCGCGTCGATGAACATCACCAGCGGGTTGATCATGCTGGTCAAGAACAAGGGCCGCGATATCGGCATCCTGCGCACCATGGGCCTGACCGAGGGCGCGGTGCTGCGGGTCTTTTTCCTGTGCGGGGCCTTCACGGGCGTCATCGGCACCATCGCCGGAGTGGTGCTGGGCGTGCTTCTGGCGCTGAACGTGGACAACATCATGGCGGCGCTGAATGCCCTGACCGGCGGCGGCGCCTGGCAACCCGAGGTGCGGGGCATCTATCGCCTGCCCGCGGATCTGCGCGCCTGGGACATCTTCCGCGCCGTCGCGCTGTCGCTGGCGCTGTCCTTTGTCGTCACCATCTTTCCTGCGCGCCGCGCCGCGCGCATGAACCCGGTCGAGGCCCTGCGCTATGAATGATGTGTTGCGCCTGGAAGGGGTTGGCAAGACCTATGGCAAGAACGGACCCGCCCCGGTTCCCGTGCTGCGCGGCCTGGATCTGTCTGTGGCGAGGGGAGAGGTCGTGGCCCTGGTCGCCCCCTCGGGTGCGGGCAAATCGACGCTGCTGCATATCGCGGGGCTGCTGGACACGCCCGACACGGGCCGGGTGATCCTGAACGGCCGCGACATGACCGGCCTTCCCGACAAGCCCCGGACTGAGGCGCGTCGGGCGGAACTGGGCTTTGTCTATCAATTCCACCACCTGCTGCCGGAATTCAGTGCGGCGGAGAACATCATCCTGCCGCAGCTGGCTAATGGCGTCTCGAGCCGCGATGCCGCCGCCCGCGCCGCCGATCTTTTGTCCCGCGTAGGTTTGTCGGCACGGGCGGATCACCGCCCCGCAGCGCTGTCGGGGGGCGAACAGCAGCGGGTAGCATTCTGCCGCGCGCTTGCCAACCAGCCCGCGCTGCTGCTGGCGGATGAGCCGACCGGCAACCTGGATCCCGAAACATCGGATCGCGTGTTCGACATGCTGATGGCGCTTGTGCGCGACACCGGCCTGTCGGCGCTGATCGCGACGCATAACCACGACCTGGCCCGGCGCATGGATCGGGTGATCCGTCTCAACCAGACGGTTGCGTGACCCGTCCCGCCGGGGCAAAGTCGGGAAAACAACGGGAAGGGGCAGGGGATGAAGGCAACATATGGGGCGGTCTTGGTCGGGCTGGCGATGGCGGGCCTGATCACCGCCTGCGCGCCGCAGGCATCCGACCGCATGCAGGCGCGCAACGATTTCAACGCGCTTTGCGTCGATTGCCACGGGCCGGACGGCCGGGGCGGCGGGCCGGCGGCGGCAGGGATGACGCCCGCGCCGGTCGATCTGACCCGCGTGGCGGCGAACAACGGCGGCGTTTTCCCGCGTCTTCAGGTGATGGGCCACATCTATGGCTTCACCCCGGGGCGCAGCGAATCGCCGATGCCCGAATTCGGCGACCTTCTGGACGGCCCGACCATCCCCTATGACGCGGGCGATGGCATCCTGACGCCGACGCCCGTGCGGCTGGTGGCCCTGATGGAATATGTCGAGGCGATGCAGCAGTAATGCCGTGCCGTCCCCTGCTGGCCGCCGCCGCTGTGGCGGCCCTGGCCCAGCCCGCCGCGGCCGATCCGTTCGAGGATTTCGGCACCGCGATGAAATACGGCCTGCCGCTGGCCGCCGCAGTCTGTGCCGCGCGCGACGACCGGCTGGAGGATTTCGCAGTGCGTGGCGCCTTGCAGACGGTGGTGGTGCTAGGCCTGAAGACTTGGCTGGACGGCACGCCGGTATCCGTCCGCCCCACGGGCGAAGGCAAGGGCTTCCCATCGGGCCACTCCGCCGCTGCGGCCTTTGGTGCGGCGGACCTCGCCGGGAAGTGCTTCCCCGACAACCGCGCAACCGGCATCGGGCTTTACGGAGCGGCGGGGCTGACGGCGGCAAGCCGCGTCCGTGCGGGTGAGCACACGTCCCAGCAGGCGCTGACCGGCGCGCTGATCGGCTTTTCATTCGGCGCCGCTGATTTCGGCATCGGGACCGAGGGCGCAAGCTTCAGCGTCGGGATGCGCTTCTAACGCCCGCAGCGGTCCAGCCACGCATTGATCGCGGCCAGGGACTCGGGTTCGTCCAGCCAGGGCACATGGGCGCGGTCGGGAACCTCCGCAAAGATCGCGTCGGGGCGACGGCGCAGCATCTCGGCGGCAACCGTGGCTGACAGCAGGTCCGAATTGGCCCCCCGGATCAGCGCTACGGGCAGGCTGGCCGTCGCGTCCCACAGCGGCCACAGGTCCGGGGCTTCCCCTTCGAAGGCCGCCAGAAACGCCTCGCGCAGGGCAGGGTCGTACCTGATCCGCAAGGCTTCGGCTGTTTCGTCGTAATGCGTCTGCGCATCCGCCAGCCAGCGGCCTTCGGGGACGTTGGCAAATCCGGCCATTGCCTCGGGCAGGCGGGCGGCAAGCGCCTCATGCGTCCGCGCGGCAGGATTGCGGCCCACATAATCGAAGATCCGCTCCAACCCCCCGCGCTCGATCACCGGCCCCACATCGTTCAGGCACAGCCCTAGCAGCCGGTCACGGGCAACGGCCGCCAGCAGCATCCCGATCAGCCCGCCGCGCGAGGTGCCAAGGATCGCCGCCCGCGCGATTCCCAGGTGATCCAGCAGGGCCAGGGCATCCTTGCCTTCCTGCGGCACGGTGTAGGTCGCGGCGCCGGTGAACGCCGACTGCCCGCGTCCGCGGTAATCCATGCGGATCAGCCGCACGCCCGACAGATGCGGGGCGACGTAATCGAAATCGCCCATGTTCCGCGTCAGCCCGGCCAGGCACAGGACCGGCAGTCCCTGACCCTCGTCCGA
>JAPSIP010000263.1 GCA_031178645.1 Paracoccus sp. (in: a-proteobacteria)
CGCGCAGCGTGCCGATGTGGTCGTCATACAGCCGCTTGATGCGGAAGCCCTGGTTCGGATAGGCGGCGCCCGCCTGATAGGTCACGTTTTCCGTCCAGTAATATTTGGTCCAGTTGTTGGCGGGACATAGAACAGGCCGGTGTCCTGGGAATAGGCCAGCGGGTTCCAGTTCTTGCCGCCCAGGAACAGCGGGGTGACCTGGATGGTGGCGCCCTTCGTCTCGCCTTCCTCGGGCAGGGGGGCGCTGGCCCTCGACCTCGATCGGGCGGCCGGTTTCAAGGTCGATGCCCTTGGCCCAGGTGATTTCATCGACAAAGGGGAAGGCGTCCAGCAGCGCCGTGGGACGGTTGATCTCTCCGCCACGCTGGGACAGGGCGTCCACGTCGGTCACGTAGAAGAAGCCGTTGCGGCCGGCATGGGCACCGGTGCGATGCGTGTTGCCGTCCTTGTCGGTATAGTCGAACAGGATGATCTCGTTGTTGCCCGAAAAGTCCCAGGCATCGTTCGGCGTGTGCTGGTAGAAGCCCACCAGTTCGGCGGTGGTCGGGTTCACATAGGCCTGCCCCGAGGTATAGAGGCTGTCCCCCGGTGTCCGCGCCCAGGTGTTCCAGGGGGCCGGGTTGCCCGCGCCCACGACGATGGTGTTGCTTTCCACGTCAAAGGCCGCCGACTGCCAAGGCGCGCCGCCGCCGTGGTTCCAGGCCTCGACCTTTTCGCCGTTCTCGTGGTTGGGCCAGCTTGGGGCCGAGGCGTCGCCGGTGGTGCGGCTGTCCTTGCCTTCGAAGCGGCCCATGTGGCCCTCGACGAAGGGCAGCATCCAGATTTCCTCGCCCGTATCCACATCGCGGGCGTAAAGCTGGCCCACTATGCCGAATTCGTCGCCGGATGAACCGTGGATCAGCATCATCCGGCCGGTTTCCTTGCCCTTGATAACGGTGGGCGCGCCGGTCATCGTGTAGCCGACCTTGTGGTCGCCGAACTTCTCGCGCCACGGCGGGCCGCGTCCGGACCCCGAAGACAGCCACTTCCAGGGCAAGCTGGGGCGGCACGACCTGAAGTGGGAAAGCCATACCGAGTTCGTAACCTACATGGCGACGACGCCGGGATCCGACCGCCGCCCCGCCACGGGTGGGTTTGGCATGGGCAGGCACGGCATCCTTCGCAGACCGCAGGCGCCTGCCGCGGATCCGACGGGGATTTCGCTTGCGCTGCTGTTCGTGTCGCCAAGCGCCGATTTCACGACCACGATGGCCACCGCCGCGCGCCTTCGGAACCACCCGGTCCTGGGATGCACCACCGCCGGAGAGATCGCGGGTGGCTATGTCGAGGACCGGATAGTCGCGGTGGGCTTTCCCGCATCCGATTTCGCGGCGGAAACCATCGCGGATCTGGACCGTATTGGACCCGCGGCGCTGATCGACCGGATGATCCGCGCCCGGCAAGCGCTTGAGTCCGCCCGGCTTCGCCCCATGAATTCGCCTATCTGATGGTCGATGGCGGCACCCCGAGAGAGGATGCGTTGATGGCCGTGGTGGACCACGGGCTGGGGCCGGTGCCGCTGTTTGGCGGATCGGCGGGCGACGGGGCGCGCTTTGGCCAAAGCTATCTGGCGCAAGGCGGAACCGTGCGGACCAACGCGGCCTTCCTGACCTTCCTGCGCACCGGCTGTCCCGTCAAGGTCTTCAGCTTCGACCACCTGGATGGGGGCCGGGGCAGATGGTCGTGACCGGCGTCGATCCGGCCCGCCGCAAGGTGCACGAGATCAACGCGGCACCCGCCGCCGAATACGCGCGCCTGCTAGGCAAGCCCGCAGGCCAGCTGGACCCCTTCACCTTCGCGGCACATCCCCTGGTGGTGAAGGTAGCGAACAGTTCGGTGTGATGCACGTGAACCTGACCATGACCGGCGTCGCGATCTATTCGCCCGAGGAAGAATGATGGACAACCTTGTCGATCCGGCCGAGCCGCTGGACATCCAGATGGCCCGGCTGAAGAAGATCAGCGCCGGCCTGATGCGGCGCGTGGAAACCCAGACCGACCCCGAAGGCGCTGCCTATTGCCAAATCGAAAGCGCTGTGGTGCTGGAGGATCAGGTCCGTCGCCGGACCGAGGAACTCGAGCGCGCGCTGCGGCTGCTGAACGAATCCAATGCCAAGCTGTCGGCCGCCAACAGCCAGATCGAGGGCGCCCGCCGCGACCTTGCAAGCGGCATCGAGGCCGTGCAGGAAGGCTTTGCCCTGTTTGGCGCCGATGACCTGCTGCTACTGTTCAACGGCCGCTTCTGCTGGCAGATGCCCGAGGTGCGCGCCCAGTTGCGGCCGGGAATTCGCTTTGCCGACTATGTTCAGATCGTCAGCCGCTCGGCCAAGCTGCACCTGCCCGCAAGCCAGACACCCCGTGACTGGGCGGCCACTCGGATGCAGCGGCACCGGCGCGACCATGTGATCTTCAACCTGGCCCTGATCGATAACCGCTGGCTGCAGATCTCGGAACATCGGACAGCGAACTCAGGCACGGCCATCGTGCAGACCGACGTGACCGACCTGATGCGGGCTGAACGCGGGCAGCGCAAAAGGCTGCTGGACAACCAGGGGCGCATCATCCGCGCGACCCTTGACCATCTGGCGCAGGGCGTGGCGATCTTCGACGCACAGAGCCTGCTGGCAGGCTGGAACCGGCGCTTCCGGGTGCTAACGGGCCTGCCGCCGCAGACCTTCACCCTGGGGACGCTTTCAGCGGGTGACGGAACAGATGCTGCAACTGCTCCGCCTGGCCGTTCCGGACGACACGCCGCGCATCGCCGACTAGACGCAGGGGCAGGGCGGGCGGAGGGCGCTGTCCTTCGAACTAGTCCAGCAGGGGGGCGGGCTGACGCTGGATGGCTTTGCGCAGCGCCTGCTGGACGACGGCTTCGTGCTGTCCCTGACCGATGTCACCGCCGAACGCGACGCGCTGCGCCGCCTGGCCCGCGCGAACGAGGAACTGGAAGCAAGGGTCGC
>JAPSIP010000264.1 GCA_031178645.1 Paracoccus sp. (in: a-proteobacteria)
CGGTTCGCTGGGCCTCTGACCGAGGCAGGGGGGCGCTGCCCCCCGTCCTGCGGACTCCCCCCGGGATATTTCGGCACAGAAGATAAGGCGTCAGTCGCGCGGGGCGGCGGCGCGGCGCAGGCGGTCGTTGATCGCGGCGCCCAGGCCGTGGTGGGGAATGGGGGCCACGGCGATGGGACGGCCTTCCCGGTCGGCGCGGCGCAGCGTGTCGAAAAGGCGCGCGGCGGCCTGGGCCAGGTCGCCGGTCTCGGACAGGGTGAAGGGGCCGGGCTGGCCGAAGGCGACATGCGTCTCGTCCGGGCGGGGGGCGATGGCATCAAGGCGCAGCGTTGCGTTCGGCGCGTAGTGGCTGGTCAGTTGGCCCGGGGCGTTGGGCGCGGTGGGATCGGCTTGGTGGAGGGCCAGCGGGCGGCCCAGCCGGTCGGCTATGGCTTCGGCAGGAATGCCGCCAGGACGCAGCAATGTGGCGTGGCCCCCGGGCCAGCCCAGGATGGTGGATTCAAGCCCCACCGGACAGGACCCCGCATCAACCACCGCCGCAATGCGGCCGTCGAGTCCCCCGTCGGGGTCCAGCACATGCGCGGCGCTTGTCGGGCTGATCCGCCCCGAGGCATTGGCCGAGGGCGCGGCTAGCGGGCCTGTCAGCCGCAGCAGCGCCTGCGCGACGGGATGGGCCGGCACGCGGATTGCGACCGTATGGAGGCCCGCCGTGACCAGCGAGGCGACCCCTGCATCCGGGCGCAGGGGCAGGACCAGGGTCAGCGCGCCGGGCCAGAAGGCTGCGGCCAGGGCTTCGGCCTCGGGCGGAATGTCGGCGATGGTTCGCGCGCTGTCCAGATCCGGCACATGCACGATCAGCGGGTTGAAGGACGGGCGCCCCTTGGCTGCATAGATGCGCGCGACCGCCTGCCCGTTGCGAGCGTCGCCTGCGAGGCCATAAACGGTTTCGGTCGGGATGGCCACGACCTGTCCCCCCGCCAGCAGGATCGCCGCGCGGGCCAGGCCCATCTGATCTGGCAACAGCTGTTCGGTCTGCATCCGTGACGCCGGGTTTCGGTTGAGCCTTGTTCCAAGCCCCATAAGATGGCTTGAGACAATTTGATAGTCGCGCCGGGATCGAATGCCAAGGCGCCGAGGGAGAGGGATCCAGATGAGCTACAAGGCACCGGTCGCGCAGATCGACTTCATCCTGAACCATGTCGTGCCGTTCCCCGAGCTTGCCCGGACCGACCGCTTTGCCGAGGCGACGGCCGAGACCGCCGCCGCCATCCTGGCCGAGGCCGGCAAGCTTGCAACGAATGTGCTGGCCCCCTTGAACCGCGCAGGCGACGAACATCCCGCGGTGCTGGAAAATGGCCGTGTCCGGTCGTCGCCCGGCTATGCCGAAGGGTTCCGCGCGATTGCCGAGGGCGGCTGGATCGGGCTGTCGGCCGATCCCGAACATGGCGGCATGGGCCTGCCGCAGGCGCTGAACATGGCCGTGGCCGAGATGATGTCGGGCGCCTGTCTTGCGCTGCAACTGAACCCGCTGCTGACCCAGGGCCAGATCGAGGCGCTTGAGCATCACGCCAGCGACGACCTGAAGGCGCTGTATCTGCCCAAGCTGATTTCCGGCGAATGGTCCGGCACGATGAACCTGACCGAACCCGGCGCGGGCAGCGACGTGGGCGCGCTTGTGACCAAGGCCGAACCGCAGGGCGACGGCAGCTATCGGGTGACCGGTCAAAAGATCTACATCACCTGGGGCGACAGCGACGTCACCGAAAACGTCTGCCACCTGGTGCTAGCCCGCCTGCCCGGTGCGCCCAAGGGGACCAAGGGCATCAGCCTGTTCATGGTGCCGAAGCTGATCCCCGACGACCAGGGCAGGCCGGGCCTCGCCAACAGCCTCAAGGTCGTCAGCCTCGAGGAAAAGCTGGGCATCCACGGCAGCCCCACCTGCGTCATGAGCTTCGAGGGCGCAACCGGCTGGCTGGTCGGCGGCGAACACAAGGGCATGGCCGCGATGTTCACCATGATGAACTGCGCCCGCCTTGGCGTGGGGATGCAGGGCGTGGGCGTGGCCGAGGCCGCGTTGCAGCAGGCCGTGGCCTATGCGCAGGACCGCAACCAGATGGGACCGATCATCCAGCATCCCGACGTGCGCCGGATGCTGGCCACCGCGCGGGCCGAGGTCTTTGCCGCCCGCGCCATCGGCCTGGCCTGCGCCACCGCGATCGACCTGGAACGCGCCACCGGCGATGCCCTCCACGCCGCCCGCGCGGCCTTCCTGACGCCCATCGCCAAGGCCTATGGCACCGATGTCGGCTGCCGGGTGGCCGATATCGGCGTGCAGGTTCATGGCGGCATGGGCTATGTCGAGGAAACTGGCGCGGCCCAGTATCTGCGCGACGTGCGCATCACGCCGATCTATGAAGGCACCAACGGCATCCAGGCGATGGATCTGGTCGGCCGCAAGCTGTCCGACGGCGGCGACGCCGCCCTGCGCCTGCTGGACGAGATCGCGGACGGTGCCAAGGCCGTGCAGGCCGATCACCCGCAAATGGCTAACCAACTGTGGCAGGCGGCGGAAACCCTGCGCGAGGCGACCCATGCGCTGCTGGAGCGCGAGATGCCGGTGCGCTTTGCCGGGGCGGTTCCCTATCTGACGGCCTTCGCGCGTGTCCTGGGCGGGCTTTACCATCTGCGCGCGGTGCAGGCGGGTGGCGAGGCGCAACTGGCCCTGGCGCGCGTCTTCATGGCGCGCGTCCTGCCGCGCCACGCTTCGGACCTGGCCGAGGCCCTGGCTGGCCTGGACGACCTGACGGGCATCAGCGAGGCGGCGCTTGCGGGCGACGTGGCGGCGTGATCGCCTATCCGTTCGACGTCCCGCCCGCAGCGGGCGAAGCCGTGACGGTCGCGCCGGGCGTCTTGTGGATGCGCCTGCCGCTGCCGATGGCCCTGGATCACGTCAATGTCTACGCCCTGGACGAGGGGGACAGCTGGACGCTGGTC
>JAPSIP010000265.1 GCA_031178645.1 Paracoccus sp. (in: a-proteobacteria)
CTCGGTCCGCTGGCCGTTCTCAAGACGGAACAGCACCACCTCCATGCCCTCGGCCGGGCGGCCGCGCGCCGTGTCCAGCACATGGGTGGTCAGGTATCCAGGCATCGTGGCCCTCCCTCATTATCGCTGTTTTCTTGATAACCGATCCCCTCGCATCCGCACGAGAGGGACCATAAGCAAGGTAGTCTTAAGATTTCGTAGAAAATCTGGGCGGCATATCTTTCATTTTGGTTCAAATATCCTCGGGGGTCCGGGGGCAGACAGCCCCCGCTTATCAGCCCGCCAGACGCGCAACGGCCTTTTCAGCGCGCAACCGCAAATCACGTGGATCGGCGGTCAGCAGGCGGTGGTCATCGACAACCGCCCTGCCCCCCACATAAACCGCGCGCGGACGGATCGGAGCGCAAAAGATCAGCGCCGCGACCGGATCCCACTGGCCCGCCAGCGGCAGATCCGACACGTCCCACAGCACCAGATCGGCCTGCATCCCCGGTGTCAAGGCGCCGATGTCGCTGCGGCCCAGAACGCGCGCCCCGCCCAGGGTCGCGATCTCCAACGCCTCGCGCGCGCCCATGGCGGCAGGGCCGTCCTTCAGCCGCGCGACCAGCATGGCCTGCCGCGCCTCCAGTCCCAGATGGCTGCAATCGTTGCTGGCAGACCCATCCACCCCCAGGCCCACCGGAACCCCCGCGTCGCGCATCGCGCGCACCGGCGCAATGCCGCTGGCAAGCCGGGCGTTGGAACAGGGGCAATGCGTGACGCCGGTGCCGGTGCGGGCGAACAGGTCAATTTCTGGCGCGGACAGCTTGACGCAATGGGCGTGCCAGACATCATCGCCAGTCCAGCCCAGGCTTTCGGCGTAATCGCCTGGAAGCATCCCAAAATTGTCCAGCGAATAGCGGACATCCTCGTCATTCTCGGCCAGATGGGTGTGCAGGCGCACGCCCTTTTCACGGGCCAGGATCGCCGCGTCGCGCATCAGTTCGCGGCTGACCGAGAATGGCGAACAGGGCGCAAGCGCCACCTGCACCATCGCACCTTCGCTCGCATCGTGGAAGGCATCCACGACCCGTTCGCTGTCGCGCAGGATCGCGGCCTCGTCCTCGACCAGGGCGTCGGGGGGCAGGCCGCCCTTGCTTTCGCCGATGGACATGGCCCCGCGCGTGGCGGTGAAGCGGATGCCAACCTTCTGCGCGGCCTCGATGCTGTCATCCAGCCGCGATCCGTTCGGGAACAGATACAGGTGGTCCGACGAACAGGTGCAGCCCGACATCGCCAGTTCCGCCAGCCCCACCTCGGCCGACAGGCAGATGTCGTCGGGGGTCATGCGCGACCAGATCGGGTAAAGCGTGCGCAGCCAGCCGAACAGCGCCGCATCCTGCGCGGCAGGCACGGCGCGGGTCAGGGTCTGGAACAGGTGGTGGTGGGTATTGACCAGCCCGGGCGTGATGACGCAGCCCGCGGCCTCGACCACCGTGGCGCCATCGCGCGGCAGGTTTTCACCCGCCGCGACGATCTTTCCATTCTCGACCAGGACGTCGCCGCCCCGGATCTCGCGCCGGGTGTCGTCCATGGTGACGACGACCTCGGCGCACCGGAAGAGGGTCCTAGTGGTCTGCGACATGACCCGCCGCCCGCAGCTCTTCCTCGTCGATATAGGCCGCACCGTTGTAGAACCAGTTGAGCAGAACCGCCGTGATCGCCGCCAGCAGGATGCCGGAATGGATCAGCGGGTGGATCGCGTGGGGCATCCACTGGTTGAAGTTCGGCGCCACCA
This sequence comes from Paracoccus sp. (in: a-proteobacteria), assembly GCA_031178645.1. Lineage (GTDB taxonomy): Bacteria > Pseudomonadota > Alphaproteobacteria > Rhodobacterales > Rhodobacteraceae > Paracoccus. The sequence goes on from JAPSIP010000265.1 coordinate 1,778, forward strand.
GCGGGATCATCCCCATCCCGACCGAGATCGCGACGATGAACAGGTTGTGCCGGTTGTTCGCAAAATCGACCCGCGCCAGGATCCGCACGCCGGTTGCCGCGACCATGCCGAACATCACCAGGCCCGCGCCGCCCAGCACGGTCGTGGGCAGGCTTTCGACCAGTGCGCCCATCTTCGGGATCAGGCCCAACACGATCATGATCGCGCCGCCCGCCACGCAGACAAAGCGCGACCGGATGCCGGTGACGCCGACCAGGCCCACGTTCTGCGAGAACGAGGTATAGGGGAAGGTGTTGAAGATGCCGCCGATCATGGTGCCCAGGCCGTCGGCGCGCAGGCCCGCGGCCAGCGACTTCTGTTCCATCGGCTTCTTGCAGATGTCCGACAGGGCCAGGAACATGCCCGTCGATTCGATCAGCGTGACCAGCATGACCAGCACCATCGTGGCGATCATGATCGGGTCAAAGGTCGGCATCCCGAAGTGGAAGGGCTTGATCACCGCGAACCATTCCGCCGCGCCGACCTTGTCGAAGTTCATCATGCCCATCATGGCCGCGACAATGCCGCCCACGACGATGCCGACCAGAACAGCGATGTTCGACAGGAAGCCGCGCGCGAATTTCGACACGACCAGGATCGTGCCCAGCACCAGCACCGCGATCAGGATGTTCCGCCCCGCCGCGTAAAGCGGGTTCTGCAAGGTCGGCGCCAGCGTGACGCTGGCAGGCACGTCGCCCGCCGCGCGGGCGGTTTCCAGCCAGGCTGCGGCTTCCGGGGCAACGATCTTGGGCGCGGTCGGACCGACCTGAAGTCCGAAGATCCAGTTGATGCCGATGGGCATCAGGCTGATGCCGATGGTCAGGATCAGCGTGCCCGTCACGACCGGCGGAAAGAACCGCAGCATCCTGGAAATGAACGGGGCGATGAAGATGCCGATGATGCCGGCCGCGATGATCGCCCCGAACAGGGCGCGCGCCCCTTCATGGCCAGGCAAGGATGTCGCGACCGCGACCATCGGGCCTACGGATGCAAAGGTCACGCCCATCATCACCGGCAGCTTGATGCCGAAATACTGGGTCGCGCCCAGGCTCTGGATGATGGACACGACGCCGCAGACGAACAGGTCGGCGGAAATCAGGAACGCCACCTCCTCGGGCGGCAGGTTCAGCGCGCGTCCCACGATCAGCGGGACCGCGAT
>JAPSIP010000266.1 GCA_031178645.1 Paracoccus sp. (in: a-proteobacteria)
CTGGAAGGCCGAGGCCCAGCGGACCGTGGACAGCGCCCATACCCGCTATTTCATCGCGCACCTGCACCGCCTGCGGGACGAGGAAGCCGCTGCCGGCCCGACCGAGGAACTGCAGGTCAAGGGCTGACGGCCGGACCGGGGCAGGCGGGACATGGCCTGGGCGAGAACCGGGATCGGGCGGCTGGGGCTGTGGTGGCAGGCGCGCCGGTCGGGCGTGCCGGACAGCGCGGCCCCGCCCGACATTCCGCCGGGCAGCGGCCCGTTGCTGCTGGTCCAGGTTTCCCCCGGCGCCCGCGCGGCCTTTGCCCAGGTGCAGCGCCGCCTGATGCGCAAAAGGCCCGACCTGCGAATCCTCGATGCGGGCGATCCCGCCCCCGCCGGGGCCGAGGCGCTGATGCAGGCGGATCCCGCCGCGCTGCTGCTTCTGGGATCAGACCTGCCGCCGGCGCTGATCCTGGCCGCCGCCCGCCGCAACCTGCCGATCATCCTGGCCGAGGCTCGATTTGCCCCCGAGGACACCGGCTGGACCCTGCGCGCAAGTGCCCGGCGCGAACTGGTGCGCCAGATCCGCGCGATCCTCGTCACCGATCCGGCCAGCCAGTCCATTGCCCTGCGCATGGGCGCCCACCGCAGCCGTGTCACGATGACCGGCCCCGTTGCCGAAATCCGCGACCCCCTGCCCTGTTCCGAGGCCGAGCGCAGCGTCATGGCCCAACTTCTGCGCGGCCGCCATGCCTGGCTTGCGGCATCCGTCCCCCCGGACGAGGAAGAGGCCGTGCTGACCGCCCATCTGGCGGCCCTGGCCCAGTCCCACCGCGCCCTGCTGTTCCTGGCCCCGCGCGATCCCGACCGCATCGATCCCCTGGCCGACGCCATCGAGGCCAGCGGCCTGATCGTCGCCCGCCGCTCCCTGGACGAGGATCCGACCGAGGATGTTCAGGTCATGCTGACCGACGGCCCGACCGAGATGGGCCTGTGGTATCGGCTGGCCCCCGTCACCTATCTGGGCGGCACGCTGGGTGGTGACGATGCCGCCGCGCGACATCCCTTCGAACCCGCGGCCCTGGGATCGGCCATCGTCCACGGCCCCCAAACTGCCCGCTTTGCAACCGAGTGGCAGCAGCTTGGCGGCGCGGGCGCGGCGCGGCAGGTTTCCGGTGCCGAGGAACTGGCCAACGCCATCGCCGAACTGTCCCAGCCGGATCTGATCGCGACGCTTGCCAGCAACGCCTGGACCGTCAGCACCGGCGGGGCCGACGTGACCATGCGCATCTGCGCCCCCGTCCTGGACGCCATTGAAAAGGCCACGACATGAAACGCGCCCCCGCCTTCTGGTATCAGCACCCGCCCACCCTCCGGGCGCGCCTGCTGTCACCCCTGGGCGCGGCCTATGCCCGGGCCACCGCCCGGCGGCTGGCGCAGGGCGCGCGGGCGCGGGTCGGCCTGCCAGTGATCTGCGTGGGCAACCTGAACGCAGGCGGCACGGGCAAGACCCCCACGGTGATCCACCTGCAGCAAACGCTGCTGGCGCGGGGGATCGTCGCGCATGTCGTCTCTCGCGGCTATGGCGGCAGCGCGACCGGGCCGCTGCGGGTCGAGGAGTCGCGCCACGATGCGGCCCTGACGGGGGACGAGCCGCTGCTGATGGCGGCCTTCGGTCCCGTCTGGGTCGCCAAGGACCGGCTGGCAGGCGCGCGGGCGGCAGCGGCCCAAGGCGCGCAGGCGATCATCCTGGACGACGGCTTCCAGGATCCGTCGCTGACCCATGACCTGTCGCTGGTCGTGGTCGATGCGGCCAAGGGCTTTGGCAACGGGTTCTGCATCCCCGCCGGGCCGCTGCGAGAGCCTGTGGCCACCGGCCTTGCCCGCGCCGACCTTCTGCTGTCCATCGGTCCGGCGGATGCGCAGGCCCGTTTCGCCACCCCGCCTGACGCCCCGCCCCATCTGCGCGGCACGCTTGCGCCCCTTCAGATGGGCATGGACTGGCGGGGCCACCGCGTCCTGGCCTTCGCAGGCATCGGCCACCCGGAAAAGTTCTTCGCGACCCTCTCGGCGCTTGGCGCCGATCTGGTCCGGGGCGAGGCTTTAGAGGATCACCAGCCCTTTACTCCCGCGCTGCTGACCCGGCTGGAAACGGAATCGCGGCTGACGGGGGCGCAGCTTGTAACCACCGAAAAGGACGCCGCGCGCCTGCCGCGATCCTTCCGACCCAAGGTCATGACCCTGCCAGTGCGGCTGGCGCTTGATGACCCGGCGCCACTGGATGCGGCGTTGGACCGCCTGTTTCCGCGCGCCTGATCTTTGCAATCGGGCGCGCAATCCCGATATAGGGCTGGCAGGGCCGCTTCGGCCCAAAGGGGAAAGCACGGGCATGTCGCAAAAGGCCATCCAAAGGCTCAGCTTCTATCTGCTGATTCTGGTGACGCTTTATGCCTCGGTCGGGGCGGGGTAAGGGCATGTCGAAACGCTTTGGCGGGCGCTATTCGCCCGGTCTGGGTCCGCAGGACGACAACCGCAACCCGGCGCCCGCGCCGCAGATCCGCCACCGGCTGGCGGGGCGCCCGAAATACGTGACCTTTGCGGCGCTGCCCTTCCTGTTTGGCGCCTTCTTCCAGGATCCGACCGGAATGGCGGGCAGTCTGGCCGCCTTCGGCGTCATCGCCAGCGCGATGTGGATGACCGGCGAGGGGCTGGCCGCCGAGGCCGCCTATCAGGTCCGCCGCGTCGCCCGCCGCCCGGCCATCCCGCGCAAGCTGTTCGGCAGCGTGATGACCGGGCTAGGCCTTGGCCTGGGTGCCGCAGGGCCAGAGAATCTGGCCGGGGCGGGCGTGATCGGGGCGACCGGCATGGTGCTGCACTGGCTGGCTTTCGGGGCCGACCCGATGCGCGACAAGGGCATCCAGACCGGCGACGACTTCCAGCAGGACCGCGCCCAGAAGATGATCGACGAGGCCCAGACGAG
>JAPSIP010000267.1 GCA_031178645.1 Paracoccus sp. (in: a-proteobacteria)
GGAATTCCTCGATATCGACGCCGACATATTGACCCACCTGCGCCATCTCGTTGCGCAATTCCTCGACCTTGTCGCGCGAACGTTCGAACAGCGCCTGCCAGCCGCGGCCCGCCTGCTGGGACATGCGCTCGACCCAGGCCGGATCCAGTTCGGTGCCGCGATAGGCGTCAATGAATTCCCGGCGGTTGATCCGCGCGGCATCGGCCAGCTTGACCATGCCGCTGTCGATGGTGACGATCCGGCGGTTGATGCCGTAAAGCTGATCGACCAGGGCCTCGATCCGGCTGCTGTTCAGGTGCAGCTCGTTTACCAGCCCAACGATGCGCGACCGCAGCACCTGGTAATCGCTTTCGGCCGTGGCCGAGAAGCTGTTGTCCTCGTTCAGGGTGGCCGACATCCGCTGGTCCTGCATCGCCGCCAGGGATTCGTAGTCCCGCGCGATCAGTTCCAGCGTTTCCAGGACCTTGGGCTTGAGGCTGGCTTCCATCGCGGCCAGCGACAGGTTCGCGCCCTCGTCCTCGTCCTCGTCCTCCTCGCCGCGCATGGGGTTGCCATCGGCATCCAGTTCCTCGCGCTTCTGGGAGGATTCGGTGGGGGCGCTGTCCTCGGACAGTTCTTCCTCGTCACCCTCTTCATCCTCGAGCGACTGGCCGAAGGTGGTTTCCAGGTCGATCACGTCGCGCAGCAGGATTTCTTCGTCCAGTAACTCCTCGCGCCACATGGTGATGGCCTTGAAGGTCAGCGGGCTTTCGCAAAGGCCCGCGATCATGGTGTTCCGGCCCGCCTCGATCCGCTTGGCGATGGCGATCTCGCCCTCGCGCGAGAGCAGTTCGACGCTGCCCATCTCGCGCAGATACATGCGGACGGGGTCGTCGGTGCGGTCCAGTTTCTCGGTTTCCGAAGTCGAGACGGCGACTTCGCGCGAAGACGATCCGACCACGGCGACGGCCCCGCCCTCGGGTTCCTCGGCCCCGTCCTCATCCTCGATCACGTTGATGCCCATTTCCGACAGCATCGACATGACATCCTCGATCTGCTCGGAGGAGGCATGCTCGGGCGGCAGCGCGGCGTTCAGCTGGTCATAGGTGATATAGCCCCGTTCGCGGGCATCCGCGATCATGCGCTTGACCGCCGCCTGGCTCATGTCCAGCGAATGGGCGTTGTCGTCCTTGTCGGTCTTGTCGTGATCGTCGTCCTTGGCGGCCATCAAGGGCTCCCTTCTTCAGGCGGCGATTCGCGGGCGGGCGAATCACTGAACATCTGGTCTACATTTAGCGTGGCGCACCCCCGAATCAAAGGGCACGCGCAACGGCTGATTCGGATGGCGGCGCGAATCACCCCCAAGGGTGGTCAGCGACGCGGCGGCTTGCGCCAGATCTGACCATCAACGAACTGGGACAACTGGGCCGACAGGGCGTCCCGGTCTTCGTTCAGGTCCATGCCGCCTTCCAGTTCTGGCCGTTCGGCACGGTGGCGGGCGCGGGCGATCTGCTGCATCCGCCAAGTCAGTCCTTCGTCAGCCTCGCCCTGGATCTCGGCCTCGGCGCGGGCAAGTTCGGCGCCGCTGGCGCGCTGCGCCTCCAGCCGGTCCAGAAGATTGGCCAGGATGGCGGCCACGGTTTCGGTGTCCTGGGCGTCGATCACCGCAGGAGTCAGGCCCAGATGGGCGTCTCGCCTCAGCGTTTCAAGTCCGCGACGCCCGGCCTCGCTTTGGGTCTGGCCCATCAGATCGAACAGCAGCGCCGCCCGGTCCGGGTCTCGCGGCGTCAAGCGTTCAAGGCGCGCCTCGATCGGGCCGATCAGTTCGGGGCGCAGGGCGCAGATCAGCAGGCTGGCACCCTCCAGCAGGGCGGCAGCCGCTTGCGGATCGATTGCCGTCGCCGGAATGGGCAAGACCGGCCGCGCGGGCTTGCCCTGGCCGCCTCGGCCCTTGAAGTTCCGCTCGCCCCCCCGGCGCGCGCCACTGCCGAACAATTCCCACCGCTTGCGGCGCAGTTCTTCGGCATAATGATTGCGGGTCGGTTCATCAGGGATCTTGCCGATCGCCTCCTGCAGCCGCTTGTCGAGCGCGGCCTTGCGTTCGGGACTGTCGAAGATCTGCCCTTCAGTTTCGCGCGCCCAGAGAAGATCGACCAAGGGCCGTGCGCCATCCAGCAGGGCGGCCATCGCCCCCGGCCCTGCGGACTTGATCAGGTCGTCAGGATCCTGCCCCGCCGGCAGGATCACGAAACGCAACGCCTGCCCCGGACCCGTCATCGGCAGCGCCAGGTCGATCAGCCGCTGCGCCGCACGCTGCCCCGCCGCATCGCCGTCAAGCGCGATCACCGGTTCCGAGGACACGCGCCACATCAGGCGCAGCTGTTCCTCGGTGATGGCGGTGCCAAGGGGGGCTACGGCGCCTTCGAAGCCCGCACGGGCCAAGGCGATCACGTCCATATAGCCTTCGGCCACGACCAGTCGCTGCCGCTTGCCCACCGCCGCCCGTGCCGGGCCAAGGTTATAAAGGCTGCGGCCCTTGTCGAAGAGCGGCGTTTCCGGGCTGTTGAGGTATTTGGCCCGCGCATTCGGATCCATCGCCCGGCCACCGAAGCCGATGCAGCGCCCCTGCCCGTCGCGGATCGGGAACATGATGCGCCCCCGGAAGCGGTCATAGGCCGCCCCGCCCCCATCGGGTTTGGCCGACATGCCCGATTCGACGATCAGCGATTCGTCGAAGCCCTTGTCGCGAAGGGCCTGGGTCAGGGCCGTGCGGCTGTCGGGGGCAAAGCCGATCTCGAACCGATCAAGCGCCGCCTGGTCCAGGCCGCGCCGGACAAGATAATCGCGGGCCTCGGCGGCCGCGCCGGTCTGCAATTGCAGGCGGAACCAGCGGCTTGCCGCCTCGGTCACCTCGAACAGGCGGGTGCGGCGGTCGGTCCTTTCGCGGGCGCGGGGATCGGCTTCGGGCATCTGAAGCCCAG
>JAPSIP010000268.1 GCA_031178645.1 Paracoccus sp. (in: a-proteobacteria)
CCAGACGACGATGCAATAACGCATCCAGGGGCGGCACGGCATTCGTGCCGCCCCAACCTTGTTGCCTTTTCGTAAAGGATTGCCCGAATGCCGCTGTCATGGGCGTTGTTTGCATAGAATGACAGGCCAAAGACGCCGATCCCGTTGGGCGAGGATTCGATGCGCGCCAGCGTTTCCGTGTAATCGCCGTCGATGTCCACGGCGCGGCCGTCGGTGCGCAGGGTCATGCAGGCTTCCTCAGCCGCGTCCTCGTCCATGCCGGATGCGACAAAAGCCTCCATGGCGCCCGACTCCTCGCAGCCGGCCAGGATCACCTTTTCCTCGAAGACTTCGCGGGTGCCGTGCTTGGTGCCGGGGATGAAGGCCAGGATTTCCTGCTGCGGCAGATCCGGGTTCACCTCGTTCCAGTTGGCCGCAGTGTTGTCCACGACTTGGCCGTCACGGACCACCTTGGCCGACAGGGCGTTGAACCAGTCGGCAGGGGTATAGGCGAAATCTGGCGCCGAAGCTGCGGTGGCAAAGACAATCCCGTCATAGCCGATGCGGACTTCCATGATGTCGGTCACGCCATTGGCGGTGCAGGTCTCGCGTTCGGCGTCACGGATGGGACGGCTGGCATTGGCGATGTCGATGGTGTTTTCGCCCACGCCTTCGCAGAATTTCTGCAACCCGCTGCCGGTGCCGCCGGATTCGACGACCGGGACGGGAAAATCCATATTTTCCCCAAAGGCTTCGGCTACGATGGTCGAATAGGGCAGAACGGTGGACGAACCGGACACTTGAACCTGATCGCGGGCGGCAGCGGCTGTTGCCGAGGCGGCGATCACGGCCAGCGCGGTCGCGGTGAAGCCAATGGTTTTCATATGTCGTCTCCTGTGGAGGTAATCGATGACCGGACGATTTACAGCAGCTGTGTAACGGTCATGCTCAATTCACATGTCATACTTATGACAATGCTGCCGCCCAGTCTGAAAAGGGTACATCAACGGAATTGATGCAGCAGAACGAGAACGCCTTTCCCTAAGAACATCTCGGTTACTCATGCAAAGATGGCGCAGCTGATCAGGCGGACCAAGACCGAGCACGGGATGTCTGGGTGATCTTCTTGCGGAATTGCGCTGTCCTATCGAAGGATCGGCGCTGTCTGCCGCTACCGGCGCCCCGGCCGACGTGTTAATCCTTTGAATGGGTCAGTGCCGGAACGTCCCCGGCCCCCGCCGTGCCCCGCCCGGACAGGGACGGATGGTCCATGAAGAAGCGGTGACAGTTGAACAGGTCGTCACGCCCTTCGGGAAGATAGCGCACGAACCGGCCATCGGGTTGCAAAAGCCAGCTTTGCGCCTCGTCCGCCATGTTGGCGGCCATGATCTGGCTGACGATCTGCGCCTTGACGGTTTCGTTCACGCATTCGACCAGGGTTTCGACGCGGCGGTTCAGGTTGCGGTCCATCCAGTCGGCCGAACTGATAAAGACCCGCGCCCGTTTCGACGGCAGGCCATGGCCGTTTCCGAAGCAGACGATGCGCGAATGTTCCAGGTATCGCCCGACGATGGATTTGACGCGGATGTTTTCCGACAGGCCGCGGATGCCCGGTCGGATCCCGCAAATTCCGCGCACGACCAGGCTGATCCTGACGCCCGCGCTGCTTGCGGCATACAGCGCGTCGATCACGTCCTTTTCGATCAGCGAGTTCATCTTGGCCCAGATCGCCGCCGGGCGGCCCTGCCGGGCCATCTCCGCCTCGCGCCCGATCAGCGAGATCAGCCGGTCCTTGAGGTCAATGGGCGAAATCGAGATGTTTTCCAGGCCCACGGGCTGAACATAGCCTGACAGGTAGTTGAACACCTTGGTGGCGTCGCGGCCCAGTGCAGGATCGCAGGTGAACAGCGACAGGTCGGTATAAATGCGCGCGGTGATCGGGTGATAGTTTCCAGTCCCGTAATGGGTATAGGTGACAAGATTGTCGCCTTCGCGCCGCACCACCGTGCTGATCTTGGCGTGCGTCTTGTAGTTGATGAAGCCATAAACGACATGGGCGCCCGCCCGTTCCAGCCGGCGCGACTGGCGGATGTTCGCGGCCTCGTCAAAGCGGGCCTTCAGTTCCACAAGGGCCGTGACCGACTTGCCGGATTCGGCGGCCTCGCACAAGGCCTCGACGATCGTGCTGTCGCGGCTGGTGCGATACAACGTTTGCTTGATCGCCAGCACATTGGGGTCGCGCGCCGCCTGCGCCAGGAAACGGACCACCATGTCGAAAGTCTCGTAGGGGTGGTGCAGCAGCATATCCTTGTGCTTGATGGCGGCGAACATATCGCCGTCGTGGTCCTGCACCCGTTCGGGAACGCGGGGCGTAAAGGCGGGCCACAGCAGGTCGCGGCGGTTGTCCAGCACCAGTTCGGACAGGTCGGCCACACCCAGCAGGCCCTCGACCTCGATCACCTCGTCGGGGCCGACCTCCAGTTCCTCCATGATCAGGCGGCGCAGGCGGTCGGGCGCGCCGCGCGTGATCTTCAGCCGGATCACGCTGCCCCGCCGGCGGCGTTTCAGCGCCGTTTCGAACTCGCGGACCAGATCCTCGGCTTCCTCCTCGACCTCGAGATCGCTGTCGCGCAGCACGCGGAAGGCGCAATGGCCCGTGTCGCGATAGCCGGGAAACAGCGACGACAGGTGCATCAGCAGCAGATCTTCCAGCCGGAAGAACCGCTCGCTACCCGGCAAGGAAATGAATCGGTTCAACTGCGCCGGGATCGGCAGCAGCGCCTGCATCTGCCGCCCGTCGGCTTCGCGCGCCAGTTCCAGGGCCAGCGAAAAACCGGCATTGGGGATGAAGGGAAAGGGATGCGCCGGGTCGATGGCCAGGGGCGACAGGACCGGAAAGACCTTGCGTTCGAAGTAATCGTGCAGGAATTCTTCCTCGGCGGGGGTCAGGCGGGAC
>JAPSIP010000269.1 GCA_031178645.1 Paracoccus sp. (in: a-proteobacteria)
CAACGAGCAGTTGGACGACATGATCATCCTGCGGTCGGACGGGACGCCCACCTATATGCTGGCGGTGGTGGTGGATGACCACGACATGGGCGTGACCCATGTGATCCGGGGCGATGACCACCTGACCAACACCTTCCGTCAGGTGCAGATCTTCGACGCGATGGGCTGGCCGCGCCCGGTCTTCGCCCATATCCCCCTGATCCATGGCGAGGACGGCAAGAAGCTGTCGAAACGCCACGGCGCGGTGGGCCTGCACGAGTTTGCGGCACTCGGCTATCCGGCGGTGGCGATGCGCAATTATCTGGCGCGTCTGGGCTGGAGCCATGGCGATGACGAACTGTTCGACGATGCTCGGGCGCGCGAATGGTTCGACCTGTCGGGCATCAATCGCGCCCCTGCACGGCTGGATTTCAAGAAGCTGGAACATGTCAGCGGTCACCATATCGGCGCGATGTCCGACAGCGACCTGATGGCCGCCCTGGACCTGTTCCTGGTCGAGACCGGGGCGCCCGCCCTGACGCAGCGTCAAAGGGACCGGATGATCCCTGCGCTGCCGGCCTTGAAGGAAAAGGCGAAAACCCTGCCGCAATTGCTGGACCAGGCCCGTTTTGCGCTGATCGAGCGCCCGGTTCAGATCGACGAGAAGGCGGCCAAGGCGCTTGATACGGTATCCCGTGGTATGCTGACCACATTGACTGCCGCACTGCAGCATGGTAGCTGGTCGCGAGACGAGCTGGAGCAGGCGGCCAAGCAGGTTGCCGAGGAAAACGGCGTCGGGTTGGGCAAATTGGCGGCTCCCCTGAGAGCCGCATTGGCCGGCCGGACGACGTCTCCCAGTGTGTTTGACATGATGACGGCGCTAGGCCGCGAGGAATCGCTGGCCCGGCTTCAGGACCAGACGGATTTGGCAGGCTGACGGCCTGCCCTCACTTGCCAGGGTCGCCCCGCGCGCAGTCGCCCCGCGAACGCAAAGGTCGGCCCGGCCCAGCCGGAAAGGACGCTTTGGATGGCCGACGCGAAGAACGCCACTCTCAAGATCAACGACGCCGAATACGAGCTGCCGATCCTCAGCCCCACGCAGGGACCGGATGTCCTCGACATCCGCAAGCTTTACGGGCAGGCGGACGTCTTCACCTATGACCCCGGCTTCACCTCGACCGCAAGCTGCGATTCGACCATCACCTTCATCGATGGCGACAAGGGAGAACTGTGGTACCGCGGCTATCCGATCGAGCAGCTGGCGGCCAAGTCGCATTACCTGGAAGTCTGCTACCTGCTGCTTTACGGCGAATTGCCCACCGCCGAGCAGATGGAGGATTTCGAGCATCGCGTGACCCGTCACACGATGGTGCATGAACAGATGCACAACTTCTTCCGGGGCTTCCGCCGCGACGCGCATCCGATGGCGACCATGGTGGGCGTGATCGGCGCGATGTCGGCCTTCTATCACGATTCGACCGACGTCAACGATCCTTGGCAGCGCGAGGTCGCCGCGATCCGCCTGATCGCCAAGGTGCCGACCATCGCGGCGATGGCCTATAAATACTCGATCGGCCAGCCCTTCGTGTATCCGCAGAACGAACTGGATTACGCCAGCAACTTCCTGCACATGTGCTTCTCGGTCCCGGCCGAGAAATACAACGTCGATCCGGCCCTGGCCCGTGCGATGGACCGCATCTTCACGCTGCACGCGGATCACGAACAGAACGCCTCGACCTCGACCGTGCGTCTGGCGGGATCGTCGGGCGCCAATCCCTTTGCCTGCATCGCGGCGGGCATCGCCTGCCTGTGGGGTCCGGCCCATGGCGGCGCCAACCAGGCCTGCCTGGAAATGCTGCGCGAGATCGGGACCGTCGACCGCATCCCCGAGTTCATCGCCCGCGCCAAGGACAAGTCCGACCCCTTCAAGCTGATGGGCTTCGGTCACCGGGTCTACAAGAACTTCGACCCGCGCGCGAAGGTCATGAAGGAATCCGCCGACGAGGTGCTGGAGCTGCTGGGCATCCACAACAACCCCACGCTGCAGGTCGCCAAGGAGCTTGAGAAGATCGCGCTCGAGGACGAGTACTTCATCGAGAAGAAGCTTTATCCCAACGTCGATTTCTACTCGGGCATCATCCTTGAGGCGATGGGCTTCCCGACGTCCATGTTCACGCCGATCTTCGCGCTGTCGCGCACGGTGGGCTGGATCGCGCAGTGGAAGGAAATGATCGGCGACCCGCAGAACAAGATCGGCCGCCCGCGCCAGCTTTATGTGGGCGCGGAAAAGCGGGACTATGTCGAGGTCAAGGCGCGCTGATCTGCTGCGACATTTTGCAGGGGCCCCTTCGGGGCCCCTTTTGCATGGCGGGCCTTGCGGATGCGCGGGGCCGGTGGCAAGGGATCGGCCATGAGAGAGACACAAAAAATCGCATTGGTGACGGGCGCCTCGCGCGGTCTTGGCGCGGCCCTGGCCGAGGATCTGGCGGGGCGCGGTTATCACGTCCTGGCGGTGGCCCGGACGGTCGGCGCGCTTGAGGAACTGGATGACCGCATCCGCCGCGCGGGCGGCAGCGCGACGCTGGCGCCCATGGACGTGACCGAGGCGCCGGCGATGCAGCAACTGGCCGAGGCGGTCTTGGGCCGCTGGGGCGGGCTGGATCTGTGGGCGCATCCGGCGATCCATGCCGCCCCGCTGGCCCCCGCACCGCATGTCGATGGCAAGGACTGGGCCAAGTCGGTGCTGGTCAACATGGACGTGACGCGCGGGCTGATCGCCCTGTTGGAGCCGCTGCTGCGTGCCCGGTCCGGCACTGCGCTGTTCTTCGACGATCCCCGTGCGGGGCATAAGTTCTTTGGCGCCTATGGCGCCACCAAGGCAGGCCAGATCGCGCTTGCCCGAAGCTGGCAGGCCGAGGCTGCCTCGGTCGGCCCGCGCGTGGTCATCGCCG
>JAPSIP010000270.1 GCA_031178645.1 Paracoccus sp. (in: a-proteobacteria)
GCCCGACTGGGCGCCGGGCACCATCATCAGGTTCTCGCGCACAGTCATGGATGAAAACTCGTGCGCAAGCTGGAAGGTGCGCAGCAGGCCCTTGTGGAACAGTTCGTGCGGCGGCAGGCCGGTGATATCCTCGCCATCCATGAAGACGCGGCCCGATGTCGGCGGCAGCACGCCCGCGATCACGTTGAACAGCGTGGACTTGCCCGCGCCGTTCGGTCCGATCAGCCCGGTGATCGACCCTGTCTCGATCGTCAGGCTGGCACCATCGACGGCGCGGAAGCCCCCGAAATGCCGGTGAAGGTCCTCGACCCTGATCATTCGTTTACCCCGTCTTCACGCCATTGGTGAAGTGTGACCGCATTCAGCGGCTTTTGTCATGAAAAATGGCCCGGCAACCGCGTGGCTGCCGGGCCGGAGCATTCCTTACACGTCAGCGATAGCCGACGACAGTCATTTCGCCGTTCTCGAAGCTGACCTCGCGGTAAACGCCCGCGCTTTCGCCCGCGCCCACCATCTCGATCGAGGAGGCGCCGACATAGTCGATGTCGCCGCCGCCGTTCAGGATCTCCAGCCCCTTGGCCAGTTCGCCCGGCAGGATCTTCTCGCCCGGCTCGTTGGCCACGTCCATGACGTTGTTCTTCCAGACATTGGGGTCGCTGGACTTGGCGGCGGCCATGGACAGCATCATCAGCGCGGCTGCGTCATAGGCCTCGGCCGAATAGGCGCTTGTGCCGTCAAAGCCTGCTTCCTCGGCCATGGCCAGGAACTTCTCGCGGCCCTCGCCTTCGGCTGCGGGGTTCTGGCCGAAGCTGCCGTCGATCTCGGATCCGAAGTTGTCCACCAGGGCCTGGCCGACCATGCCGTCGGGGAAGACGAAGGTTTCAAAGGCGCCGGTGTCCAGTGCCGCACGGACTACGCCCGACCCGCCCTGGTCCACGTAACCCACGACCACCAGGGCGTCGCCGCCCGCTGCCGCAAGCGCCGCGACCTCGGCCGAATAGTCGGCCTTGCCGTCGTCATGGGCGGCATTCACCGTGACGGTGCCGCCCTTTTCCTGGAAGGACGACGCGAAGGCATCCGCCAGGCCCTTGCCATAGTCGTTGTTGGTATAGGTGATCGCGGCGGTCTGGATGCCCTTTTCCATCATGATCTCGGCCATCACTTCGCCTTGGCGGGCGTCGGACGGCGAGGTGCGGAAGAACAGCCCGTTATCCTCGATCGTGGACAGCGCAGGCGAGGTCGCGGAAGGCGAGATCATCACGACGCCGTTCGGCACGGCCACGTTCTGCAGCGAAGCGATCGCCTCGCCCGAGCACATGCCGCCGACGATGCCCTTGACCCCTTCGGCGGTGATCAGGCGTTCCACGGTCGCGGTCGCGGCGGCGGCGTCGATGCAGGTCGAATCGCCCTGGGCCGCAGTCACGGTCGAGCCGTCCAGCAGCAGGCCGGAATCGGTGACCTCTTTCATGGCCAGTTCAGCGCCCGAGGCCATGCCCGGGGCCATGGATTCCAGCGGCCCGGTGAAGCCCAGCGAGATCCCCAGCTTGACGTCCTCGGCAGAGGCGGCACCGGCCAGCAGGGCACCTGCAGCAGTGGCCAGAAGAAGTTTTTTCATTGATTGTCTCCCAGTTGGAACAATGTCCTGCGCCGCACGTTAGAAGCGCCCTGCTCAAAAGAAAAGCAGGATATTATCAACAATCCTTGCCTTCTCAGGCTGGTGACGCATGGTCAACGCCAGCCGAGGCGGTCCTGCGGGCGCCTGAACAGCAGGCCGGGCAGGGCGGTCAGCAGCCACCCCAGCACCAGCCCGATTCCCGCCGCCCAAAGGCCCGCAACCGTCACGGGAACGGCGGGGCGGAAGTCGCCCCAGGTCGCGGCCAGGGTTTCCGTGTCGCGCAGCCGATGGGGCAGCAGCATCCGTTCCAGCGGCCCGGCGATGCGCAGCATCTGCAAATCCGCGCGCGCCCGGTCCAGGCGGGCGAAGACCTCGCGCATGTTGGACTGGTGGGCGTCGCGAAAGGCGCTGCCGGACAGATCCGCCAGGGCCTGATCGCGGGTCAGCCCGGCGGCCTGGGCGCTTGCGTCGAACTGGGCGGCAACGCGGGACAGGGCATCGACCTGCCCGCCAAGCCGCTGGACATACTGGTCCGAGAAGGCCGGAAACTGCGACAAGGCTGTGGCAAGGCAGACCGCCACCGCCAGCCGCAGAAACCCGATCACCTGTCCTGAACCTTCAGGCCCAGAACCGGCGCATAGACCTGTTCCAGCCGCGCGATGGCCTCCTTGGGCGACATTTCCTCGGTCGCGCCCGAGCGGCGGTTGGTCAGTTCGACCTTGTTCGCGGCCAGCCCGCGCGGGCCGACGGTGATCCGCCAGGGCAGGCCGATCAGATCCATTGTGGCGAACTTTGCCCCCGCCCGGTCGTCGCGGTCGTCATAAAGCGGATCCAGCCCGCGCGCCTGAAGCTCGGCATAGATCGCGTCGCAGGCGCTGTCGGTGGAATTGTCGCCCTGCTTCAGGTTGACGATGCTCACATGGAAGGGGGTCACGCCTTCGGGCCAGATGATGCCGCGGTCGTCGTGGTTGGCCTCGATGATCGCGCCCAGCAGGCGGGACACGCCGATGCCGTGGCTGCCCATGTGGACGGGCACGCGCTGCCCGTCCGGGCCGACGACGGTGGCGCCCATCGGTTCGGAATACTTGGTGCCGAAATAGAAGATCTGGCCCACCTCGATCCCGCGCGCGGTGCGGCGGCGTTCCTCGGGGACCTCGGCGAAGACGGCCTCGTCATGGGTCTCGTCGGTGCGGGCGTAGCGGCTGGTGAACTCCTCCAGCACGGCCTGGCACTGTTCCACGCTGTCATAGTCGATCTGCCGGTCGCCAAAGGTCAGGTCGGTGATCTGGCTGTCATAGAAGACCTCGGATTCG